>NZ_JBLYIG010000113.1:0-2056 GCF_049222245.1 Nitrospira sp. BLG_2
CCGGATTATAGGGGAAATTGAGCTTGATCGGCGAGTAATAATTGACCCCGAACCGGGTTTGCGGATTCAGTTTGTCTCTGTATGTGAACCTGCGAAGCACGCTTTCATCGGAAAGCAACTACAAGCAATATTGGGCCAACGAACTGCATCACACGGCGAATGGCTTCAAGCTGGTCACTGCTGTCTTTGCGAAAAAGCTCGATACCCTGCCAGACCAACATGGTTGCACCGTTAGGTTTTCGGCGACAACTTTCAACGTTTGCTTTGAGAATCCGACTCCACTGCGGACCCCCGTCTTGCATTCATCCCCACATCATGCGAAGACATCCCGAGAACTCATAAACTTATCATGGAGACATAGCGATGCCCAAAGCCCGTAGCGCTGGCCAGTGTGAACAATGCGAAGCCGGAGATCGAGTCAGGATGACCTTCATGACGTGCAACCGCTGCCGCCGGTATTTCTGTAGTGAGCACGGCACCCCGGAATTGGACCAATGCGAAATTTGTATTGAGGGCGGCGAGGAGACGGAATAGTGGATGTTTAATGAATCGAATCGTGGCCTGCATCGCCTCCGCCCTATCAGGTGAATTAGGCAGCGGCGTATATGCCTGGTAAAGAGCCTGCGGCAAGATCTCTGGCGATTCCCACCGATGCAGGTCCATCCGCAGTCATGGTGTAACCAGGTTTACTGTGGCCTTACAAAGGAACCGGAGGGGTTGTTTGGACTTGGACGACGTTCACGCTCAGAAATGTAAGGTGAGTGTCGCATCGAGGAAAAGCTGATCGATCGATGGCTCATCTTTCCGCTGAGAAACGAAGCTATCGTTCACTCAAGTCAGCCTTTGATGATTCATCATCTTTTAATCTGCAACTCCACGTTGATGAGTTTTATTTCTGTGAGATCGGCCAGCCGTGGACACCAACGTGTGCCGGCACGCCACAAGGCCGACTCCAGTTGGTCGTAGATCGTCCCCGGATGCTCATAGTGAATTCCGTACGCGTGAGAAGCTGCGCGTCGACAGGGGAACACGAACGACTTCCCCGACTCATCGGACTCCACCTCAAATCGGGTTACGGTCAGGTCAAACGTGAGCCGGATCTTGAACCAACAATGAGCATGATGGTCGTCGACCTGCATTGAGTGCTGATAGCACTGCAACACATCACGAACGTCAACCATGATCAACGATGTGTTTCCCGAAAAGACCTCGGCTCGCTTGTCGAGCACCAAGGCCTTGGCCAAAGACAAGGCGTGTGCGACTTGAATCGGGTTCAGTAGGTCAAAAGCCGACTCATAAATGGTAATGTTGGGATGTACCTTGAATTCGCGTAGAGTTCCGCGCTTGGCCAACTCGAGGTGCCAGTAAAAGTCCACGGTCTGGGACTGGCGGAAACGAAAGGTAAGCAGATTCATAACTCCATACCCGTCATCACGGTCAGCCGGATCTGGAACCTTTAGGAAGATACTCGGTCGCAGTTAATCCATCCGAACTTCTGCCGGTCCCTCTTCTACACCTATTCGCTTTGCATGTCACGCCTACTCTCGGAGGGTAGGCTTGCTCAGAACTCTCCCAGAGAGCGTCGGCCAACGGCGTGCGCTTTAAGTGCACGTCTACGTGTCCACTATATCGGCTCACTAAGCCCCTGGCGGGAGCAACAGATAGAGGCCAATTACAATGATAGGGGCTGCGATCAGCATAGCTTTTTTCCCGAAGGCATCATTGACGCCGTAAATTAAGATTACCCCTATGACTGTATAATAAATGAATCCAATTCCCCGATACGATCCACCGTGAGCTTCTTCTGCTAACGCGAGCGTAGGTCCGAGAGTCATGAATGCAATCAAGAGTCTGAGAACGCGATTCATGGCATTTCCCCCTTTCGATAGTTCGAACAACAGAAACGACGACTCGGAATAGGTGCCCGAGGAGCACAACTAGATCAGAGTTCTTAGAACATCAATTCACAATGCATCTTGGAGTTACGAATCATAACTTCAGCATATCGCGTGAAAATGGCAGGCCTACTCGGGAAGACCCGAGAATCAGTGCTCGC
>NZ_JBLYIG010000114.1:0-7178 GCF_049222245.1 Nitrospira sp. BLG_2
CGCATTGGAAACGGCGCGAATCGTTCGGCAAAGTTTTCATAGTGTTGATGGGCCAGGAGTGTGGTCGGGACCAGTACCGCGACTTGCCGATCATGCTCCACGGCTTTGAAGGCTGCGCGCATGGCCACCTCCGTCTTGCCATATCCGACGTCCCCGCAGACCAGTCGATCCATGGGCTTTGTCGAATCCATGTCACGGGCGATGTCCTCGATGGCCCTGAGCTGATCCGCTGTTTCTTCGTACTCAAAGGCGGCCTCGAACTCGTGGTACAGGGTTGTGGTCGCGCCGTAGGCATTCCGTTTCACCAGCTCGCGGTTTGCGTAGAGGTCGATCAATTCCTGGGCCATTTCCTCGATGTCTTTTTTCACCCGCGCGGTGGTCTTGGCCCAACTGGTGCCGCCCAGGCGATCGAGCCGCGGGACATGGCCTTCGGCTCCGCTGTACCGTTGGACCTGGTTCAACCGATCGAGGGGAACATAGAGGGTGTCTCCACCGGAAAACTCGAGGATCAGGAAGTCGCTCTCGAAATCTTGGACCGACAGGCGTTTGAGTCCGCGGTATTTGGCGATGCCGTGCTGCACATGCACGACATAGTCGCCCACGTTCAGATCGTCCAATGAGGAAAGAAAGGTCGCCGTTCTGCTTTTCGGCTGCGGTTTGTGACGGGCGCCTTTCGCGAACAGCTCTTCTTCCGTCAGGAGCGCGAGCCGAAGGTCTCCCGAGAGAAACCCCGCGGAGAGATCGCCGTGCAGAACATAAAACGGCGGCTTGCCGGTCCGGTGGTCGGACCAGGCCGTCGGCTTCCAGGGGTCGGCAGGCAAATCGTGCTCTCGGAGTAGGGAGAGCAAGCGGTCGACTTGCCCGCGGCTTCGCGCCACCAAGACGACTCGATGTTCGCTCCGGAGTCCTTCCAAGAGGCTCAGTGTCTGGCTGAAGGCGGTGCCCCTGATACCGAGTCCGATACTCCCCGGCGATTGGGCGGAGAACGAAAAGGTCTGATTCCACGTTGAGTCCGGCGCCGCCAACGACTCAAAAGCCACCATGGGCCACGTCCCGACCCGCTGTTGGATGTCTTCCCATGTCAGGAAGAGACGTTCAGGGGAGGGATAGGGAAGCGTGGCGTCACGGTCCACATGACGGAGATACCCGTCGTCGATCTTCTCCCAGGCCGCCTCGCAAGATTTTTTCAGCGTATCCGGTTGGTCGAGGGCGAGGTATGGAGATGTGCTGAGATAGTCGAAGAGGGTATCCATGGAATCGTACAGGTCAGGACTTCGCCATTCGGCGTCCGCTTGAATCGGCGTGATGGCATGTGGGTCGTCGGGAGGCCGAACGAACTCCCGTGCGGGCAACACCCAGCCGTCATGCAATTTTTCAATGGAGGTCTGGGTCGAGGGGTCGAACAAGCGAATCGATTCGACCTGGTCTCCGAGAAATTCCACACGGAGTGGATTGGCATAGGCGGTCGAGAAGATATCAACTATGCCCCCACGGATGCTGAACTCTCCCGGAATTTCGACGACGGACACTCGCCGGTATCCCAGACGGAGTAGGTTGGTGATGAGCGACTCCCGTTCGAACGCCGCCGCTGTTTCGAAGCGAAAGACCGCCCGCTCGAATGTGGAGCGAGGAAGGACACGGTGCATCGCGGCGGCGACGGAGGTAACGAGAATGGCGGGAGGGTTGGCCAATAGGCGATGGAGCGTCGTCATCCGGTGCGCGATCAACCCGACATGCGGCGCCGTCGCTTCATAGGGGAGCGTCTCCCATTCCGGAAACCAGGCGAGGTCTTCGACCGGACGGCCCATGAGTTCATGGAAAAAGCACAAGTCATTGAACATTCGCTCGGCGGAGTCGTCGTTCGACGTCACAACAACCCAGGGACGGGCGCGGTCTGGAGCTCCTCGGCGGCTGTCGTTCAGCAGAGCCAGCGCGCAGGCCGCAGTCGAGCCATGGGCTCCCAGCAGGCAGGTACGCGCTTGTTCCCGGCCAAGGGCCGAACGAAGCGGAACGAACCAGGATGGGGTGGGGGTATTGGTCTCAGACACGCATCACTTCGCGATTGACCGGATGCGTTGAAGGAGACCGGTCGTGGAGAGACCGGGAACCAGCGGGATCGTCTTGACCACTCCTCCGCGAGTTTCGACAATCTCGCGGCCGACGATTCGATCGAGCTCCCAATCTCCTCCCTTGACCAGGACGTCCGGTTGAACGGCCGTAATGAGCTGAAGGGGGTCAGATTCATCGAAAATGACCACATAATCCACACAACCTAAGGCCGCCAGCACCTCCGCCCGTTGTGCCTCCGGCACAATCGGCCGGTCGGGTGCCTTGTCCAGCGTGCGGACCGAGGCATCACTGTTGACGCCGACGACCAGAACATCGCCCAGCGCTCTGGCTGCCCGGAGATAGCGCGTATGGCCGACGTGCATGAGATCGAAACACCCGTTGGTGAAGACAATGCGTTTCCCCTGCGCCCGTTCTCCATCAAGTTTGGACAGGAGATGTTCTCGCAATACGACCTTCGTTATCATGTCTCATCATACCGTGCATCCCGTGCGGTCGGCTACATGGAAAGAGCATCGTGCGGGGCGGCATCTGTCGTTTGGTCCGGAATGCACATTCCACGACGTGCACGGTGCGCAGTGGGCTCTTGGCCGGTGGGCGAATTGAAGGTTTCTTATTGCTCCAAAAACTGTTTGATGGCGTGCTCGTTATGTTGAACGACTTTCTGAGCCGCAGTCAAGATCAGGTCTTGATCGCACACCGAGGACAACCATAGGCGAGTCACGATCCCGGCGAGATGCTTCGCGACGGCTCTCGGGGAATTCCAATTCACGCCTTCCTTCTTGCATGACTCGGGAATGTCGCTGAGGTCATCGGCCCATTGTGCGTCGGTGTGGCGGAGACGGATCAAGCGAATGCGGTCCGGACCTGGCAGCAATCCGATGCTTTGCCCCACGGACAGGAACAACGCCCGGTAAGAGAGAGACCGCTCTTCCATGATCGATGGAATTCTAGAATAGTCGTAATTGAACAGGCTGAATCCTTCCTTTCGATGGTCCAGCACTTCTCCGCCCACCTCAAAAGGAAATGAGCTGTCGATTAAGATCAAAAGGGCTTTGCGGCTTCGATCCTCCTGCAGCTTTTTCAGAAAGACCATGAGCAGCGATTCAGCGCCGGTATTGTCGGAAAGGCCTCCGTCGCCAATGTGCCAATACTTGTCGTGGCCCTCCACGCCAAAGGTCACCGGTCCGATGATCGGCGGAAACGACATGGACGCGGTGACCGCGCCGGAGAGCCGGATCTGACAGATATTCAGGTCCAAGTCGGCGGGAACGACGGAAATCAGGCTATCCCAGCGGACGCGTAAAAGATCGAGAATGTTCGTCTGCAGCTTGTCCCCTCCCGGAAGCCTGGTCAGTTCGGCAATCAGGTCTAACTGCGAATTCTCGCGCGGCAGGGTGCTGAAGAGAAGGCGTCTTCCGTCATTGTAGAGCGTGGTATTCACCAGCAGACGAGGGCTGTCTCTCAATGCCTCCCGGGCGGCGAGGTCGGAGAAATTGGATGGGCCGAAATAGTCTTCGCTGAGCGTCTCGGCAAGCGACCGTGCGGTCCAGGAGGGATTGAACCACCGCAGATAGGCCAGTTGGCGCCACAACAAGGGCCCCTCATAGTCCTTCGACATGCTCTTCTTGAACTGTTCGAAGAACCGCTTGTAGCTATCGCTCATTCCTCCGGTCTCATCCAGCACGGAGACCGTGCGACCGGGTTTCTTGAGCGCAAAGTAGGCTGAAGCCAGGCTGCCGCCTGAGACGCTCGAAATATAGGAGATCCGCTCGAGTAACGAACTCCTTTGAGGCCCGACGTCCAAACGGCCCAAGGCTTCAAAAGCTCCGGCGGCAAAGAGCGCAGCCCGGCTGCCTCCTCCGGACACAGCCAATCCCACTAGAACGCGTTCGTCCGGAGCCGGCGTGATGCAACCGGGAGAGAGGTCAGAGTGCGTAACCGTGTAAATGGGGGTCGACCGACATCCGGCGCACAAGACCACCATTGACAGAAAGGCGAAGGCGAGGAAGGACTGGCTTCGGCGCGTCATCAGTCACACCTCAAGAAGTCGCCACGTAAACATCCCTTCGAGCGAGGTCGTCGTCGCTCGGCTCGGTTGCAGTCCGATCGAATGTAAAGTAGACGACGGCGGTCATGGACGCCGGTCGATGGCTCTAAAGATACGTTCGTTCACTTCCTCGTTCAAAAGAAAAGAAGTGCCAGCGCCATGGCTCGAGCGAGACGTACAGGCCGTTCCCGCGCATCTCTTCACCGCTGCGGTCATACCGTTGAGCCGTGAACGGATCGACTAAACACCACGTCCCGGTCAGATCGGACCATGGAAGCCGGATCAAGCCCTGGGAGGCCTCTGTCGAGAAGTTGACGATCACGAGCGAGCGGGTCTCGTCCTTCTTCCAGCACCAGGCCAGGAGATTCCTCGAGGTCATGTTGTCCGGCCACCCTCGGCAGTCGCACATCGCCCATTCCCCCGATTGAAACGGTTCGTGTTCGGTTTGGTGGAGCAACTTGGCATAGAATTGCTCCAGCTCCCGGTCGGGACTTTCATCAGGTCGGCGCGAGAGGAAGACCGTCAACCTGGTCCGCCTTCCTTGAAATTGTCCTTCGTGCAGTAACTTCGCGCCGGGCAAGGTCATGCTCACGACCGCCGCGGCGCGATGCTTGTCGGGTGGAAAGACGGCAGCGGCACGAGGCTCATCATGGTTTTCGAGGAAACGGACGAGCCGGCGCTGGTAAGAGGAGTCGCCCCCGAGATGTTGCCTGATCGGATCGGCATCGCCGTGCTCCAACCGGTCGTACAGGCGTTTGTCATAGCAGTAGTCGAAACCCTGTTGCTGCAGTTTCCATTCGAGGTCCCAGTAGGCTTCGGCCATGAATAGAAAACGGCCGTGGCGAGACCGCACCTGTCCGATCACGTCCGACCAGTCGTCGGTCGCCGGTTTGGGACCGGCGCGGGCGCCCCAGGTCCGCTCGAAGATGTCGTTGAGCAGCAACATGGCCATGTCGCAGCGAACACCGTCGCATTGCGCGGCAATGCTCGACAGAGTTTCGATCGCAGCCCGTCGTAGTCCAGGCTGAAAGGCGTTGAGTTGCACCACATCGGGCCAGGCGGGAAAGTAAGGATCCCGGCCGCAGGCAAAGACCCGGCCGTTCCGTTCCATGAAAGCGGCCGGGTCCCTTTCGATATCGGCGCGTGCCCCGCTCACGAAATATTCCGGATGGTCGTCGATCCAGGGATGATCCGGCGCCACGTGATTGGGCACGAAATCGAGCATCAGCCGGAGTCCCCGCCTGGCGAGTTGCGTGCGTGCCTCGGCCAAACCTCCCGGGCCGCCCATCGACGCATCGACCTCGTAGCGGCGGACACAGTACGGCGAACCGACCAGATCGCCATCGGTGACATCCGGAAGCGCGCGACGGCACGCTCCCATGAGGGAAGGATTGCCGCGAGCGATAGCCAAACCGGCCGGACTGCGCTCCCACACGCCCATGAGCCAGACGGCGTCAAACCCGTGCGAGGCAATCGCGTCCCATTCCATTGGAGGAACCGTGTCGAGCGTCACAGGGTTCCGATGCGTCCGGCCCAACTCCGCCAACCAGAGGCACGTATTGATTTCATAGATAACCGGGTATTGCGCCCCTGGTGCCATGTCTTCCTTCGCTCTGTTCCGTTCAGGGCTTGAATGCGGCGCCTTTCCCGGTCTGCAGCGCTGTTTGAGGATCGAGCTTGCCGTACAGTTCAATCAGTTTGGCAACCAGGCCGGTCCAGCCGGTGTGATGACTGGCCCACAGACCCGCCCCGTTGTCGCCGTGAAAGTATTCATAGAATGAGCGTGAAAACTTTACATTATGTACGATTCGGCAGAGGTCTGCCAACTGTCAAAATTAATGGACTTGACGCTCCCAAAAGTAGAGGTTCATTGTAGCCTAGGGGTAACCCTAGGGATAACTCGTCATCGAGTCTCATCCTCTCTCCGTGTCCGCGAAGGGCATTCCTGGGGTTGTCGAGCATGCAAGAGGGTCGGAGGGCGGATCTCTATCGAATCACAGCCCGGGCAAGATCCAATCATCGTAGAGGTCTCTCTGAAAGGGCATTGATTCAGAATGGAGGCTCATATGGAACGGCTCAGCGTCTTGCTTGCGGATGATCACCGGCTATTTGCCGAGGCCTGCATGAAAATGTTGGAGCCCGAGTGCGAAGTCGTCGGCATCGTGAGAGACGGCAGGGCACTGCTTCAAACGGCTCCCGCGCTGCGGCCGGATGTCATTGTCTTGGATATTGCCATGCCGTTGCTCAACGGCCTGGACGCGGCGCGTCAACTCAGAAAGATAATGCCCTCGGTCAAACTCGTCTTCATGACGATGCATCAGGATTCAGATCTCCTTGATGCGGCGTTAAGCATCGGCGCGCTAGGGTATATTTTGAAGACGTCGGCGAGTTGTGAACTCGTGGAAGCAATCCGAGCGGCGGCCCAGGGAAAAACCTTCATCGCCGCTCAGATACGTTCCCAGATGGATAGATCTTTCGTGCAACATGGACGAGGCAAGAAACATCGTACGCTGACGCACCGCCAACGTGAAGTGCTACAGCTGCTGGCGGAAGGGTACTCCATGAAAGAGGCCGGAGAAATCGCCCATGTCGCCCCTCGCACGATCGCCTTTCACAAGTACCGGATCATGGAACAATTCAACATCGGCAATAATGCCGAGTTGTTCCAATTCGCGATCCGAGAGGGGATCATCGTCGACGAGCGAAAGGAACCGAACTTCCCCGCTGCCTAGTCCGGACGGAGCGTTCTGAGCGATCATCAACGTGGCCCAATCGTCCCGAGGCGACGGAGGAACCGTTAACGGTTGTATGCATGAAACTTCCCGAGTCAGTTTGTACATTTGTAATGTCGTTACCAAGTCTTTGGGGGAACGGCTTTCCCGCCTTCAGCTTGCTCCGGCAAAGGGATCTGGACCAACGTGTCGATGATTTTGTTGAGCGACGTATACGTTGACGCCGTCTTGTGATGCAGGAAGTCGGCAACCATGCTGCCGAGCGCCAGGCGTACCGCGTCTTCCATATAAACCGGGTCTTGCGCGAAGGCTTCGCTCTGCATGGTCTC
>NZ_JBLYIG010000115.1:0-9634 GCF_049222245.1 Nitrospira sp. BLG_2
GCGACCACCGCGTTGCCGCTCTCAATGACCACCACCCCCGCCCCCTCGCTGTACACCCGGCTGTCGCCGCTCAGGTTAGAAATGGTGGGGGGCGTTTCACCGGCGAGCAGGCCGACCCAATTCGCCTGGACCCCGTCATCCACGGCTATTTGCGTCTCGATAGTCCCGATCTTCATCTCCAGTACCCAGTCGCCGCCCAATCCAGCAAAGCCGGTGGCGTCCGTGCTCGCGGCGACGTCGGCGCCGGTCAACTGACTCAGCAACGTGGCCATCTCTTGCCCATCCTGGCCTTCGGCAAAATCGCATCCATAAACAAGAATGTCCGCCTGATCCGACAAGGCCTCTCGGATCGTGGCCAGTTCGTCGGCATACTCGCCGGACATGGACTCGGTGGTGAGCGTGCCGGCACCCAGGTGCAACTCCCCCGAGCTACCATGCGAGATGAGGTGGATGGCATCTATGCCGCTGCGCCCAGCCAGCGACTCAGCAATCTGCTCAATCCCATCTCGCGTGGGATCGAGCATAATCACCTCTGCATTGGGACCAATCCCGGCTACCAGCATTTGACAATTCGGCACTGTGGGGTCAACGAAAACCACCTCGGTTGTGGACTCGGCCGGATTATAGGTCGCAATGGCTTGAAGAAGGTTTTGTGACTCCTTCTGCTCAGTGGTCTGATCATCGCCGGCAGCTTCGGTTGATACTGCGGCTTCAGCCTGCTCCTGCGCAGCCTGTTCAGTCTTTACTTCTGCCGCTGTAGCCGCAGCGGCAGCATCGAACATCAGCCGAGGCTCAAGCGAGAGGAGGGATTGTTTTGTCCTCGGCGTCTTGGGTGCCTTCCGAGGCGGCTCGACTTGCCTGTCAGTTGAGGCCGGTTTTGGTTTCTTGCGCAAGAACATATCGGCTGCTTTAGGTAATCGAGGCAATGCGTCAAGTCTTCATCGGATGGATGCTGTTCATGTTAAAGATCCAGGGAAGCTATGCAGGGTTTTGTCCAGCTATTGAAGTACAGTCCTGCACGATTGGGCGGTAACGGATACAAACCACACCATAAGATATAGACACTGATACCAGTGGCGTACTGGGTGGTGCACTGATTGAACCACCTGTACTCAAAAACGCATTTAAGAGCCGGTTCGGACAGCTCCACCAAGTCATGTGCAAAGGCCGGCTGGCGTGATTCAAGCGGATGCCTAGAATCCACTTTCCTTGATCAGCACCGCCATGATATGACCCCACGCTCGGTTCACCAAGCTGGATGGCTGTCCCTGGATTTGGACATGGCCGGTGACGGCTTGATCGGCATTCTGGATCGTCCCACGAAGGTTCAGTCGAACCCGATAGACTGAACCCTCTGACTTGAGTCGGCCCTTATCGTCTTTCCGCACCGCCATATCTCCCCCAAAAATTGATGCGAAGTAGGGTACGGATATATCTTTCTCATCGACTTGCGCGACCTCCGTCACCTGGGCTTCAACGGATGGTCTGGTTAGGTCTGCTGGGATGAAGCGAGCTGACTGCCCAACGTCGACATAAGCCAGCTCGTCGACGGGAACAAGGCTTTCGATCTCAGCATGGCCTGCATCGACGAGATGCGCAACGGGAAGCTTTTGATCGATCCATCTGCCAGGGATGAGAGAATCTGTACAATCACGTATCATCCCAGCCATGGGGGCCTTGAGAATCAGATTTTCCTGTTTGGATTCGAGTCCGGCCAATTCTGCCAATCCTGCCTCCAATGATTGGGCGATCACCTTCCGTTGCGCACGGTCCTGATCATGACCAGCTTGGCGACCAAGGCGATAATTCCACATCGCGACTTTTACTTCCGCGAGCCGCACTTCTTTCTCCAGCGAGGGATTCTCCAGTACCACGACCTGTTCGCCAGCCATGACCATTTGCCCATCACGGACTAACACCTCACTGATTCGCCCTGGCATCGGCGCGTAAATCGTGGCATAAGAGGCCGCCTCAAGAACCGCGGGAGCGGAGACGCTCCTTTGGAGCGGAATACACGCGAGCCAGATAAAGATGCCGAGAACGGCGCCCGTGCTCCAGACTCTCGATGAAGCCGTATAGAAAGCACGGTTGGTCCACCAGACGCTGATCTCACGAACGATGGGCATGACGATAAACCAGACGATCTCAATCAGAAATAGGATGATTCCCAATACTTTGAAGAAATATTGATAGACCATCACGGCAATGCCGGTGAAGAGAATCAGGCGATAGAGCCAAACCGCCCAGGCATAGGCGATGAGGGTCCGACGTAGAGCAGCTGAGGTTGCCTCCGGCTGCGAGGCAACGCATCCGAAGAGAAGCCCGCGCAGTTGCCATTGTCCGAATGCGAAGGCCCGATCCTGCAGGTTCGGAACTCCTAACCCATCTGCAAGCAGATAATAGCCGTCGAATCTCATGAACGGGTTTATATTCACTGCCAGGCTCATGATCACACTGGTCGTGGCCACGATGAAGGCGATACTCCGGGCTGTCCCATCCGGCAGAAACCCCCAGACAAACAACGCAATCGACGCGAGCCCTAACTCGGCGATCACTCCGCCTGCGGCAATCAAGAGACGTTTGCGCTTTGACGTCAGACGGTAGGAATCCGACACATCGGAATAAAGGACTGGCATCATAGCCAAGAAGGCGATGCCCATCGTGGGAACTCGACAGCCATATCTCGTGGCGGTATAAGCGTGTCCCAGTTCATGGACAATCTTTACTGCGCCTAAAGACAAACTATAGAGAATCGCCCCGCGCCAATTGAAAAAGTAGAGAAAGGTCGAGATAAAGGCGTCCCATTGGCGACCGACGAGGATCAATCCGATCAGCCCGACTATGCCGAACAGCCATCCGGCGACCGCCGTGTAGAACGGCGCGACGAACGGAAGCGTCGCCTTCAGAAAGTTGTGCGGGTGCGCCAGCGGAATTTTGATGAACAAATAGTGGTGGACGAGCCATGTCAGCCAATTCTGTTCACCGGCCTGAGCCTGGGCCTGATAATCTGTGTGCTTGCCGCCGGCAGACTGCTCCGTCAAATTGTTCGCGTAGAGAAACTTCACCAAGTCTTCCACATCCTCAACACTCGTCCGACAGGTCGTCTCACGCGCCATCACGGCATGGAGCTTCTCGATCGTTCCAGCATTCCAGTGTTTGATCATCTGATAGACGGTCCATTCGATCTGGAAATATCTGTTGCGGACAGGATCGACAACGGTCCAAGTCGGCACGCCATCGGGCGTCGGAGTGCCTCGATTGAATTGGAGATTCGTGCGAAGCGGTGGGAGCTTGCGTTCCTGCGGCTTGGTGCTCGATGTTCCACGGGTGAACATGCTACCAGCCCACCCATTGTCGAATCGCCGTCAATGGACGGCGCAGCAACAAATACGCGAGAGGTCCTTCCTTGCCATAGACCTTAGCCGTCCCTTGCCAACCGATGCGGACACGCGGATCCGGTCGTGCCAGCCTCGCCGTCACGCGGTATGCCAAGATGTCTCCAGGTAAAACCTCCGCATGGTAACTCGTATGGACCACGGATGCCGCTAACGACTCCAATGGAAGAGCGTTGAGAAAGACAACCGCCTCGGCTTCTTCTGTGAGGACGATGGCATCGGCCACCGGCAAGTCGATCCGCAGCTCAATTTGCTTTGGGTCCGCGATTTCCATGATGCGCTCACCGACGGTCACGGGCCGGCCGACCCAATCAGACTCATCTGAATACAGAAGCAACCCCTGTTTCGAGGCTCTGACTTCAACCTGGTCCAGCATCTCTTTCGCATAGTCGAGCTCGATCCGGCGGAGATCTGCTTCGACTTCCTTCAAGCGGACATCCCCTTTGCGTTGCGGATCGCTGAAACCGGCTTGAATAGCCTGACTATGCTCGGCTTGGGCGACCGCCAATTGCTTCTCCGCGACATGGAATTGATTACGCAGGTTGGTATCTTCATACCGGAACAATGAAGCGCCCGATCGCACCATTTGGTTCGGTTGCACCAGCACATCCGCGATGACCCCGTCCATGGGCGCGCTGACCACCACTGGATCTTTCGCCATGATTTTGACAGGCGCCACGGCGGACATCCGGATCGGTAAACAGAGCACGCCCAGCGCGGCTACCGGCAGAAGCCACCAGGCCGGTCTCTTGATCTTCCTGGACCAGCCCTGTTCTTTTTTTGACAGCGCTTTCCACGCATACGCATAACTGCTGGCCAGCCGATGGACGATCGCCACATCGTTTTCCTGCCAGGTGAAATCCCGCTCGAACCACCAAGCCCCGAGCACCGTCTCATCCGGATGTTGCAACGGACACCAAAAAACATGCCCCTTCACAAACTCCCGCCAGCCACAGCGAAGCGAATCGGGCAACAGATCCTCCGTGACAACCATCGGCTTTTCACTGGCCTTCCCAGCTCGACGCAGCGCCTGAACCGCCTGCTCAAGCCACACGATCATGGGCGCATCGCGATCGACGACAGCGATGCTTGATGCGTTGAGCATCCGATACGCATCCACCGAAAGGCCTGAAGGACCCAGCAGAAAAGCCTGGTCGTAGGGAATCAACCGTCTCGTTTCGTTGACGGAGAGAAACTGCAGCTCTTGGATTGTCTTGGCCGCACGGATTTGTCCTTCCAAATGCGTGAGAGTCGCCAGATGAATCAGGGTCGGAAGCTGTTGTGCTGTCGGTTCTGTAGTCGTTGCCATCTAGGGTTGTTCCGAAAACTGAGCGGATCCGCTCATGCCGGCCAAGATTTCCGGCGGCAACTTTTCGAAAGCCGCCGTCACTTTGATCGTCTGGCTCGCAGGATCAATCGATGCGCCGATTTCCCTGATCCTTGCCCGATAACTCCTTCGGGTTTCATCCACGACAAAGGTAAATGTCTCCTTGCGTCGGAGCCAAGACAGCGAAGAGGAGGGCAGCACGAGCTCGATCTCAAGGCTGCTGTCGTCAAGAAGACTGATCAATTTGTCGTTGGGAAATACGTTTTCATGCTCGTTGACCATGAGATTGGCCACACGACCGCCGAACGGAGCGACAATTCGGCATCCTTTTACGTTGACCTCGGCGACCCGAATAGCGGCAAATGCCTTCTTGGCTTCCGCCTCTGATGTTTCCAGGTCGAGTTCGCTCACGGCATTGAGTTTGCCGAGCTCGATGTTATTTTTATAGAGCTTGTCTTTCGCCTCATGCTCAGCGATGGCGACCGCTAATTCCGCACGATACTTGTCACAGTCGAGTTGAACCAGCGTGTGTCCCTTTTCGAAGCGCTGCCCTTCTTTGTACGGGAGTTGACTGATTCGGCCTTGAACCTGGGCATAGAGGATCGCCTGTGTCGACGCCCTTACGATTCCACGAGCAATGTTGGATTCCTGTCTGGTGACACGAATCGGTCGGTCTTCTTTGGACCTACCTGTTGCGGAAACACTCACCGCCATCATGAAAAGCAGCAGCACCATCACGCTACTGAGCCACCGGTATGGCATGGGCCTCCGATCTCCTTTCTACTTCCGACATCGCGAAACCACTCGATTCCCAATACTGCCTGATCGAATCGGCGAGTCGAGCCACGTCTTGTTCCCCCATGCTGACGGGAACCGCTTCCTCCCCGAGGGATGCCATCAAGGTAGCATAGGCAGTTTCCAGCCCTGATCGTGCAGCATCCAACCTCAAATCCGCCACAACATCGTTGACTTGTTCCTTAATCAACGTGAGGTCATTCGTCCTTTGCGTCAGCCACAAGTTTCTGGTGTGCTCTACAATCGCTGCCTGTGCCTGCTGATAATTCCAAGCGTCCTGATATTCCTCCTTGGCATAAACGAATTGAACGGCGCCGACGTGCACTTCCGTCAGAATGGACAAGCTCAACGCCAGGCTTTGGGCATCCAACATTTGTCCGTGCGCTTCGATCGCTTTGAGCTTGGCCGGCACACGAAATACCGACATCAGATTCCAACTCGCCTGGGCCGCATAGGAGAGCCAGTTCTGATAGAAGAGTAAACTGTTGCTGTTATAGTACCCACCGAATGAAACCTTGAGGCTGGGGAAGAGTTCCAAGAGTACGGCCTTTGCTTCCTTGGCATTAATTCGCTTCTTATAGTCAATGGCTCGCAGCTCCGGTCTGAGCAGTAATGCCTGCTCTTCCATCTTCTGACTGTCCAAATTGACCGCCGGCACTGAGGTCCCGCTCGGTGGCATGACCAGATTGAACGACATGCCAGGTGGCGCCCCCATCATAGAAGCCAGTTGTGCCTTGGCCGTACTGAATTCACGAAAGAGCCGTCGAACTTCCCGCTGTATACTGAGCAGGTCCCGTTGGTAGTTGAGGGGGGTCAGCGGAGCCTGAAGCTTTCGATCGGCGATTCGCTGCGCGCTATCCAGTGCCTTCGAAACCGATTCATTTATAAGCTGGATCCGGGGGAGCACCCGTTCCGCGCTCACGGCCCGCCAGTATGCACTTCGAACTTCCTGTACAAGCCGAACCGCGATACGCCGTTTTTCCTCCTCTGCAATCATCACGTTGTCGGCGGCTTGTTGAGCACGCACAAACGACAACCCGAAGTCCAGTACATCCCAACTCAAGGCGAGATTGCCGTACATGGCGTACTTATCCGATGAAGTGAATGGTTCAATGGCTGGACGTCCGGTGAGGATCGATTGCCCTACACCACCGCTGAAATTATTACGCCCATCGAAACCGGCATTGGCGGAGACTTGGGGAAGCAAGGAATAGTGCGCGACATTGAGCTGCTGATGAGCCAGTTGAATTTGTATTGTTTTTACCTTCGCATCTAAGTTGTACTTCAAGGCACGCGCGATGGCTTCGTAGAGATCGACTGGTCCCGTGAGAGGCTCTTCAATCGACGAAATGGCTTTAAAATCTTTCACCGCCCTAGCCTTCACATCTTCCGTGTTCAACGCGTGTGGTTTGACAAGACATCCGGTTAACGAGAGCAGAGCGATCGAAATAACGGCGGCCCCCAACGCTGGGCGAGGCGCCCAAAATTGGACATACCCAAAAGTCCTTAACCCTGCCATGCCGGACCTTAGCCTCCTAAAAAATACTCCGCTAACGCTATCGGCTGAGTTGAGTAAGAACTTGACTCAATGGAAGTGAACAGAGTCGAACTATGCTGAGCTATTGATGAACGGGTAACTGTGGGATGACCAGCATTTAGGGCAGGACTGTCGATCACTCGCCATGAGGATTACGCTGCCTGGAAGGTCCACATTGGCTTCCTCGGCCAGGACCCCTTCGTCCGAGTTACTTCCTCGGGGATCTATCTCACCTCTCAATCTGCGGCTATCTTTACTCCTTAACCAATACGCGGGAGTAAACGTCATTCGATTGGGCACGTGCGTACCGTACAATGTTCTGTTCTAGGAGGAAAGGAAATGGCCAGCATCTTGATCGTCGACGATGATGCACCGATCAGAGCCGCATTGCGCGACATCCTTGAAGAAGACGGTCATCAGATTCGTGAAGCCGCCAACGGCCACATCGGTCTCATGCTCTACCGTGAGGCACCGGCCGACCTCGTCATGACAGACGTACTGATTCCGAAACGCGATGGAATGGAAGTGACGCTCGCGCTGACGCAGGAATTTCTGGACGCCAGAGTCATTGCCATGACCGGAGCTGTCGGCGATCAAAATTTCCTGAACGTTGCCAAGCTATTCGGCGCACGACGTGTCATTCAGAAGCCGTTCACCTCAGAGGTCATTCGCCGAGTCGTGCGTTTCACGCTTGATCATTAACCAGACCGATAGAGACCGAACCGCCACACGTCTACTAAGTGGACGGAGCGCGTTACCTAGCTGGTCTTTGACTCTCTCGATAAATCTCCGGAACTACTCGCCCAGGTCGGCAACACCGACCCTGCAAGCATGCCGATTCCAGCCATTGCGAACCCGACCAGCTGCGGAGGCCAAATATCAGTCGGCTGGCTTACCAGCTCCAATGCCAACCAACTTGTAAGTCCGGCGACAATGGCACATAGCGCACCCTGTGTCGTCGCTCGCTTCCAGTAAATCCCTGCAAATAATGGGAAAAAAGCCGCCACCAGGGTTACCTTGTACGTGTTCACAACCAGTTTATAGATCGTCGCATCCGACCACAGCGCAAGAATCAATACTGCCGAGGCGAATCCCACCAAGACCACACGCATGAGGCGGAGAAATTCCGAATCATTCACGTGTGGAAACATCGGCCTGATGACGTTCTCGCTCAGCGCAACCGACGGCGCGAGCAGTGTTGCACTGGAGCAACTCATCACCGCGGAAAGAACCGCGCCGAAGAAAATGACTTGCGCCGCGATCGGAGTATACTGCAACACGAGGGTCGGCAAGACCAGCTGCGAATCCTGCTCCAGCAACGCCCCGAATTTGTCAGGATCAATCAAAATCGCGGCGTAGGCGAGAAACATCGGCACAAAACAGAACGCAAAATAGAGCGTGGCTCCCAGCAGTGAGCCGCGTACAGCTGTGGGTTCGTCCTTTGCCGACGTGATCCGTTGGAACACATCTTGTTGGGGGATAGAACCAAGCATCATGGTCATCCAAGCCCCGATGAATGACACCCAAGCCGCCATCGTGGCCGGTGGAAATAGGTCGAGTTTGCCGGCCTCGGCCGCATGATTGATCACCATACTCACGCCGCCCGCCAGATCGCCGACGATCGATGCAATATACAAAAGTCCCACCATGATCACGGAAATCTGGACAAAATCGAGAATCGCCACGGAGAACATGCCGCCAAACGTCGTATAAGTGAGAACAATGGCCGCGCCGATCACGATTCCGGCCGATTGGCTGACGCTTCCCTCCGTCACGACATTGAGCACCAAACCCAACACTTTGAATTGCGCCGCGCCCCAGCCAAGATATGAGGCGACAATGCAGAGCGTGCACAAAACCTCGACCGTACGGTTGTAGCGGTACCGATAGTAATCCCCCATCGTCAGCATATTGAGGCGATACAGGTGTGGAGTAAAAAAGAGCCCGGCGAGCATTAAACACATACTGGAGCCGAATGGATCGGCAATAACACCGCGAAGCCCCTCTTTAACGAAGGTAGCCGAGATGCCCAATACCGCTTCTGCACCGAACCATGTGGCAAAAACGGTGGCCACCACGACGGCTAACGGCAGGCTCCTGCCGGCAACGGCAAAGTCCTTGGAGTTCTGTACACGGGTCGCCGCGAAAAGTCCGATGCCTACGGAAAGGAGCAGATAGAGGATGACGAACCAGAAGACCACGCGCGCAGGATAAAGCGATCCTGGTTTGCAATCAATCGATATTCAAGAAACCTCCGGCCTAGAGACGACCGTTCGAACATGTCAGTTGATTCAAGAGGCAAAGGCAATCCGTTCATGACCGGTTTCACGGATAGGAGACGTAGGTGTGAGGCGAGGCCCTCCTCCGGCGGGATGATTCCCCCGTTCCAATCACCACCTTCCTCAACCACTAAAAAGTGGCATCCCAAGTATGATAGCTATCAGATAGTAAGATAATAAAAGGAAACCGAGCAGAATTGACCTTATAGTTATACGAGTGAAGTTCTAACCTAAAGACGACTTAGAACGCTCTGTATCGAGATGCTTCGAATACCAGTCGGCACCCCACGAGAAAAAGCTC
>NZ_JBLYIG010000116.1:0-2275 GCF_049222245.1 Nitrospira sp. BLG_2
GGGGGCAAGTGGCGTGGCCATCCGGAGGGATGTCCCGATCGCGAAATACAAGCGGCGTCATTCGATGAGCTGCAGTTCAAGGTTCAACAACTGAGCCGTGAAACCACCAAAAACGGTCGGGAGATATCCCGCATAGAACGACCCAAGACAGAAGTTCCAGACTTGAAGACACCAAAATATGTCCTCTCACAGGATCAAGGCAAATGGCGCGGCTATCTGGAGGACTATCCCGACTCTGTTGTGCAAGGAGAGTCGTTTGATGAGGTGCAGTTCAAGCTGTACCAGCTCTGCCGCCAGCTGATCACCGGCAAGCCTGCCCTTCGAAAGATTGCCTGAGAGAGTCTTGCTCAGGAGCTCACCAGCTCCGTGCATTGTCCTCACACGGTTCTGCGCAAAGCTCATCTCAAGACGTTTCGCTAGATTCGTCGATGCCGCGCGCTGTAGCATCCTGAAAATGTCTCACCGGGAACGAGCCGCTTCAGCCCCCATTCCGGGTGATTAAATGCATCGCTGGCGCAGGTCATCGGTTCGATGGCAAGCGCAGCTCGTGCCGCGTCCGCAATGGCGTCTCCGGTATACACGACCACGGCGGAAAACGAATGATCCATCGTAATGTCGATGACGCGACCGCTTGCGGCGTCTCGGAGGGACGCGGTGGCCATTCCCCGCGCGTCGCGCTCGAGTTGCACATAGCAATGGTTAAAGCGTTGAAGACCGATCTCACGAAATCGTCGGTAGTCCCAGGGCGTGCCGGCCGCGCTTAGAATCGTCCCTGTCGGGACGAGCCGTTCGTTGAATTCCAAGTAGGCGGCTCCCGGGATTCGCACCTCAGCCTCATCGATCAAGGACGTTCCAACGGTGAAGTAGGGATGAAACCCGACTCCGACCGGCGCAGCCTGCTGCCCGACGTTCTTCACGGTGAATGTGCACGTGAGTCCGGAGGCACCGAGGTCATATGTTACCCATATGGCCAGTGAAAAGGGATAGCCACGTGCAGCGTACGTTTCAGCGTCGAGGCGGATTTCAAACGTCACCTTGTTTGTATGAGCTTCTTGCACGCGCCACGGTAGACTGCGAACGAATCCATGAATGGCGTTTGGCCCTTCCTTGTCGTTGCATTCAAGCTGCAGTGACTGCCCCTCGAACGCATAGCGCCCATCTCGGACGCGTCCTGGAAACGGGATGAGCACGTCACCCTGTCCACCTCGCTTCCGACTGCCCCCTGAATAGCCCCAAACGATATCGTATTCCCGTCCTTCCGCATCGATGAGCAGGTACCGTCGTAATGAGGCCCCCCATGGAGAAACAACCGCGCGCTGGTTTTCGAAAGATAAGGAGAGTTCGGTATCCGGTGTGACGGGTGTCATAGTCGCAGTATACATTCTGACGATCGACGAAGGCGACGCCTGCTCTCTGAAAGAGCAGGCGCCAGAGGGGAATGAGCTTCAGGACGGAGATGGGTTACTTGGTAAATGGATTGCCGGCCTTTTGCCAGTCGTCAAGGTTCATAATGACCGCCGTCGTTTGCGTGAACCCGAGGTTCTCGAGAGATTGCGCGGCAAGTGAAGCGCGTCTGCCGCTTTGACATTGTAGGATGATGGGGCGGTCCATGTCGGTGTCGGCTGGATCGCCGACGTGACTCCAGATCTTGGATTCGATGAGGCCGCGAGGAATATTGATCGATCCAGGCACATGCCCTGCGGCGTACTCATGCGGCTCCCGTACATCCACGATCAAGGCAGCGCCCGGATTTTCGACGAGCTTCCGATACTCTTCCATGCCGATCGTCTTCACTTGCTTCTGCGCCACTTCAACTTTCTGTTTCGAGACGGGAGGTACATTCTGCGCGAGAGCCTGTGAAGGTAAGATCAGAAACGCGCTAAGCATGATGGTCAGTGACGATGTGATGAATAGGTTCATGTGTTCTCCTTTCGAGGACTATAGGGTACGTCCATCTGTATGATTCCAAGACAGTCTAACCGGATCCTCCCAGGCGCCTCAAGGCATGGATGAAGCCAACGAAGAGGTGGTCCGCGCTCAATCCACTGATCTGCCATATCGAACAGCTTGTTATCCCGGTCCCAAGCCCTGCCGGAAATCGATCCTTGTCGCCCACGTGGGATGGTCGATGAGCGGATTGCGGTTTCCCTGTCGCTCGAAGATCGCCTGGTTGCGATGCCGCTCATAGTCATCCACGGGAAAGTCCGTATGCCATGTGAGGAGCGTGGCGATACGATCTTGCGTGTATTCTTCCGCGGTTCGGTTGATCTCTCCC
>NZ_JBLYIG010000117.1:0-2673 GCF_049222245.1 Nitrospira sp. BLG_2
CGATGGTGCTGCTTCCAAGGACTCCGAAGAACAAGTGGCACTCGATGCTTCAAGCCGGCGTGCGCCCCTCACCGACCTTAAACCGTCACGCACGGCCAAGTCGCTGCCGATGCTCGCTGACGCGGACATGCAACGGGAAGATGCTGCGAGGCCCGCGGCTGAACCACCGTTGTTCGGGATCGCCGGCCACCCGCCGCGTCTGGTGCGAAAAATGGATGCGCATACGATCATTTTTTACGACGGTTGGTATTACGGCATCCCCGCGGCATTAAGCAATGTTGATGTGACAATTCCTGAATCGGCTGCGATCGCGGGTATTCTGCGGTATCCAACCGAAGAGGAAGTTACCGCAGCGATTGAAGAGAGCGCCCGATGGGCGAATTCACGCGGTCATTACGATGATCAAAAGAAGCAACGAGCGTCCGGATCCTACATGCGTGTGGATAGCGTGGGCGAAATGTCAAAATCCGCTGAGGTCCCGAGCAAACCTCGCATTCTGCAATTCGGCAATATGCACATCGCCGTGGATCAGGAAGTCTTAAAGAATCCGTTTGATCGAAAATCATTTGTCGAAAGTAAATGCAAGAGCCGAAGAGAAAGCAAGCGCAACATCAGTATATGGCGTCGGATGGCCGAGCTACTGCCCGCATCGTTCGAAGAGGAGATCCGACGTCTCATCCGTCAAGAACGTTTTAACAGGAGGAATGGAGGATACCTGAGCGATCTTCAGCTCGCCCGTATGCTTCCACACGCGGCAGCCGTCACGTATGTCAAAGAGCCGCTGAAGCGCATCATGCGCCTTGTCACGGGACGGAGTTCCGGCAACGGAACGCCGGCTGGAATACAGGTGAAAGGGGAGGAGTTCTCTATTTTGTCCGTCGTGACTAAGAACGCTCAACCGGAATTGTTGTGGACTATCGGCCAGTACAATCTTGTGAAATTTGACGGCCTATTTTATGGAGTACCTCACGGGGCCTATGTGGAATGGGATTCAGGATTAATTGCGTCGATTCCCGGCATGTTGGTTGGAGGGACCATTGCCGAAGTGGACGGGGTGATCCGGAGGTTGAGCGGGGAGGCCGGGGAAAGTTCTGTCATTGCAGCAGGAGGGCGACCAAATATATCGGAGTTTACGAAATCGCCTGTCTTACTTCGGACGATGCCTGACGAAGGCTATGACGTTATCTCTTATGAAGGTTGGATCTATGGTATGCCGCATGCGTTGGGTTCTATTGACTTAACCGAGATCGATGTCATTGAGATGCCGGGTGTCATTCGCGACGTATCCCGTGATGCCGTTGAAAATGAAATCCTTGCGCTGGGCCATAACAACAGGTCCTGTAACACTGTCGAAGTATGAGGTTGTTCCAAAAGAGTGTTTCAACCCCAGGCATCTTACAGAATGTTCACCTCGCTTCCTGGCGAGATCATCGTTTCGGCTTACCGCAAGCCAGGTGGGAACAGCTTAGGGGGAGGAATTTTTGGATAACCGGCGCAGGCACCGGATACGGAAGATGCATTGCGCTGGCTCTTGCCGCGGCGGGAGCCCGAGTCTTTATTTCCGGAAGACGAATTGAGAAATTACGGGAGACTGTGGATGAAGGGGCGGCCTTTGGCATCGACGTCAGCCGGTGTATCTCCGTGCCCGCCGATATTAGATCGGACGAGAATCTTGCTCGTGCGATTAAAAGCATCCAACATGTGACCACCAGCCTATATGGGCTGGTGAACAGCGCCGCCCTCCCTCAACCTGCGGGAACAGCGTTTCCGCTCACCGGCCAAAGTACGGCTGCGTGGACAGATCTCCTCACAACCAATGTGACGGGATCCTGGTTGACTAGTAAGGCAGCGTTACCGCTTCTAAGCAATGGGGATGGGTTTCGAATCCTTTTTTTGTCTTCTTTTGCGGGCTGGGCATCGACACCGGGGTTCGGTCCGTACAACATCAGTAAATCGGCCCTGAATACGCTTGGCGCATCTTTCGCTGCCGAATGCGCTGCGAGATATCCGGGTAAGGACATTCAGATCAATGTGTTGGTACCTGGCGAAGCCCGCACCGAGATGAATCAGGGTTCGACTGAAAGCCCTTATGCAGTCGTCAGTATGGTGCTGGTTCTCCTCTCACATCCGCAGGGTGGCCCCAACGGGTTTTTCTTCAATCGCGATGGACAGCATCTCGCATTTGCCTATACTCCAGCGTATCCTCAATCTCTCTTAGCTGTAGATTGATGCGAGCCTATGGGCGGAGCGTCACTCTCTGAGTGAGTCAGAGACGAGATCATTCGGCTGCATTGTCAGCTGTAGTGAATGAGCGGTCTATGGGAACGATAACCGGTTCCTTGGTACATGTACTTCTTGAGCCATGCGTGCGACGGCTTCGTCCAACGATTCAGGAAATAGAATGACGTCTCACCGATTAAATGTCGCGATTCCCTGGAGCCTTAGCCACTACATTCCATTGGATGGTTTCCATCCGCTCTATCGGGCATTATTTGATCATGTGCCAAAGAATATCAGTCTCTCGGCATGGGATAACGTGAAGCTGTATCGCAAATTTCGGGATGATGCTTCTATGCGCCGGACGGTGGTAGAGAAAGCAAAGCGTGAAGAGGGTCGCCGTATTCGACTTGATGGAAGTTCCATTGCAAAGAGGTATCAGGAGTATTTCCGGTC
>NZ_JBLYIG010000118.1:0-2953 GCF_049222245.1 Nitrospira sp. BLG_2
CGGCTCCTGTTGCACGAACCCGATCTGCTGCCGCAGGTACGCAATCTTCAGATCGCGGATATCTTTCCCATCGATAAGGATCGCCCCGTCTGTGACGTCGTAAAACCGCATCAACAGCTTCAGGAGTGTGCTCTTCCCCGCACCGCTCATCCCGACCAGCGCCACGCGCTCTCCTGTCGGTACGGCCGTTGAAACCCCTCTCAGTACCGGAACGTCAGATCGGTAATGGAACCGAACGTGGTCGAATCGAACTGCTCCTTTGGCACGATGGACCGGAGCCACTGCATGAGGCCGGTCGGCGACTTCCGGAATCGTATCCAGCACCTCAAAGACGCGCTCACTCGCCGCCAACGCATGCTGTAACATATGATTGACCGAATGAATTTGATTGATGGGTACGTAAAACATCGCCAGGTAGGACAGAAATAGCACCAACTCGCCGAGTGTGAGACGACCCTCCATGACTTCTCCCGCGCCGTACCAGAGGATCAAGGTGGTTCCAAAGGCGGCAACCAGAATCATGCTTGGCGAATATATCGACCACAGCACCATCGCCTTGAGGTTCTTGTCACTATAGGCTTGGCTCAACCGGTCGAAACGTGCTTGTTCATGCCTCTGGCGGCCAAATCCCATCGTCTCCCGGATACCGGACAAGGAATCTTGCAGATAGCCGTTCAGTTCAGCGGCGCTCTGCCTGGTCGCTCGATAATATCCATGCACTTTCGATGTAAACCAGCTTGCGGACAAGACAAGCAATGGGATCGGCAAGAGTGAGAGTGCCGCCAGTTTCCAATTGAGCATGAATAAGAGTCCCGTGATCCCGATAAGCGTCAGCGACGCCGTCAGCATCCCTTCGACGCCGTCAATGAAGATCCGCTCGACATGCTCCGTGTCGTTTGTGACCCGGGACATGATCTCACCCGTCGATCGATTTTCAAAATAGGTGATGGACAAACGTTGGAGGGCGGAGAAGATATCCCGACGAAGATCGTGCACCACAGTCTGCTCAAGTTGATTATTCAGTCGGATTCTGAACGAGGCAAACAGATTCTTGAGCACATGGGCGCCCACCAGAAGGCCGACCGCCCATGGCAGCAATGACGCCTGTTTCGCTTGAATCACATCATCGATGATGATTTTGACGACCCACGGAGGCACCAGCTCCATCGCTGTCGCACATGCAGCGCAGACGAGTGTCGCAATCGCAAGGGCGCGATGAGGCCGGAGATACAGCAGGACACGAAGAAGGGACTTCACAACAGGCTCGACAAGGCGGGCATCAAATTACGTTTGTGGACTCTTTCTGCCAATACTGCGCAAATTCATCGAGTTGAGTGAGGGTGGACATATCGGTCATGCGATCGAGAAAGACCTTGCCGATCAAGTGGTCGAGTTCGTGCTGAATACAGACGGCGTACAGGCCTGTCGCCTCGAAATCGAGAGGTTTGCCCTTCCGATCCAAACCCTTGACCCGCACCAATGAGGGTCTGGTCACTTTGCCTCTCAAGCCATCGACGCTCAAACACCCCTCCCAGTTTTCCACCTGTTCGGGCCCGTAATACACGATCGAAGGGTTGATGAGCACCGTTTCGGGAAATCCGCCGTCACCCTTGCAGCCCATTACCGCCAGTTGAATCGAACGTGAGACTTGGGGAGCGGCAAGCCCGATGCCCGGTTCGTCATACATCGTTTCCAGCATGTCGTCGATCAGCCGCTGGATCTCGGACGATTTGATCTCACGCGGATCGATCGGAGCGGCAACTTGGCGAAGGATAGGATTGCCCAACTTGGCGATCTTCAGCATGGTTTCGGTCTTTGGTCTCATATCGTATTATTCGTAACACAGGAATATCGGGGCCCGCAAGCTCGTCGGTTCGCCCGTTACGAGTGCCGTTTGGGCCGTTGCGGTTCGGGAATCTCAAAGTTCTCCTTGTTGGCATCCCACCACTCCGTCCATTCGCTCGACCACACCGCGCGATCCTGCTTGGTGGATGTGTCCCAATCATGGAACTCGGTCTCATGGCGAGTCAGAATCCAGAGTGATTGCAGGGCCGACAGCGCCACGAAGCGCTCGTCGTCGCTCACCATCGGAATCAGGATGGGGATGACGGCCTTCTGCCGGACATACCGCGCTTCGAATGCCGCGGCCTTTCTGATGGATGGATTGGGGTCCTTGGCCATGACTTCGATCGCCTCGGGCGCTTTCGTGACATCGAGGCGAACGGCAACGCGCAAAGCATGTTCCCGCACCCGAGGAATCTCGCCAGGCTCCTTTGCGGTGGAGATGAGGGCCGGTACCCCGGAAACACCCTTCATCATCAGCAAGGTTTCGATTGCGTTGTACCGAATCCGCGGGCTCGGCATGGCCAGCGCCTGAACAAGGACGGGAACAGCCGGCTCTCCCAAATGCACGAATTCCCCCATCGCCCAGAATTCCTGTTTGCCTTCGAGCAACGGCAGCAAGGCTTCGGTCCGTTTGAGCTCTTCAGGGCTGAGCGGGTTCTTGTTGGGGGGCACTGAGACATCCGGCACATCCTGACTCTTCGGCGGCGCTTCATAGGGGATTTGGATCGGCCATGTCCGCACAGGCTGATCGGACGACGCATGGAGCGTCTGTGCTCCCACGAGACCGGAGAAAACAATCGCAACAATACTTGCATAGTTGATCACGACGTGTGAACTCCTCTTAGTCAGATGATCGCATGCGAAACGGTTGGGAGGAGAGATTGACACGGACCAGTATCCTGCAAATCGGCTGAAGCGAGGGAGCAACCGACCCAACGGTCGTCGGCCCTAGTCCAACCCTGAATTGGCCTCCCGCAAATGTTTCCTCACCCGAACTTTCTCATGATGTTTCCGAAGCAACTGTCGGCGGACCACATCCTGGTTCTCCGCGACAATACGAACCAGACGATCCATATCTTCGGCATGGTCCCGAACCAGTTCTGACAGC
>NZ_JBLYIG010000119.1:0-13395 GCF_049222245.1 Nitrospira sp. BLG_2
TGCGTCGACTCAGCCCTATACCGGGACCATATTGAACAATCTGTCCATTGTCTCACGGCTGCAGTGTGGAACCTATGCCATCCTTTTTGCAGTTGATATTGAAACTGCCGGATTGAAGCGGTTGAACGAAGAAGGATACCAACCGGTGACCGTACTGAAAGTACCCCATCACGGAGCGCGCAGCTCGCTGGATCCGGACTGGATTCGGCAACTCCAGCCACAGTATGCGGTCATCTCGGTTGGTGCGGGTAATCCTTATGGACATCCGGTGGAAGCAGTCCTGGAAGCCTATCAAGATCAGCACATTCCAATCTTTCGCACGGATCGTGATGGAGCGATCTGGGTGACAGGACGGCTCTCGACATCCGAGTTCACGGTAAGCCGCATGCGGGATCTTATTGTGCGACCTGTAGACTTTCCACATTGTCTTTGGCGCTGCGAGTCTCAGAATTGGCACAGACTCGTTCTCCAAATTTCATAACCATCCACATGCCTTCTCTCCAGCTCGCGTCACATTCTCCTCTGGAGGCGCACCTTTCTGTACAAGACGGGTCATGAAGGACAGTTTTTGACTCGCTGCGGGAGAAATGGCTGAGGGGATACGGGAGAAGTGTCGGCATTTTCATACCGGTAATGAGATGCCCGCAAGGCACAGCATGTGCAAAAGTTCCATGAGTACGTTACCCAGAGGGAGTCGCGATCATGTCAAAGCTTGTTCGCATTGTTGTCCAACTTCCTGTCGAGTTGAAGGAGCAGCTCGACGCGCTCAAGCAACAGGGATACACGACGAGTGGTTTCATCCGCGCCACTTTGGAGAGGGAGCTGAATAAGCGCAACCCGCGGCCGGCTCCTGTCGTGAGAAAGGCTGTGAATAAGTGAGGTGATGAGGCATCAAGAATCACAAAGGTTAAACAAGGATGGAAGATCAAAGACCCGGTTCATTCAAGTCAGAGCCGCAGCTTACCGATATATCGGTCTTGTCGGACTATGGTGCTGAGTCACAGCGGCGAACTCGTCTTCTGATGGGTTGTGCATGGGTGAAGCCTATGACTAGACCATCCTCTCAACGATAAGGAATCGGAGATGAGCCCAGATCCCATATGCCATCGGTCTTGGAAAGGGAAGATTCGCGGGTGGGGGGCGATTCTATTTCTTTGTCTTTTGGGAGCCGTGGCGGCAATCGGCGCACGAGTGCTGATTGAGTCAGTCGGTAGTGCCGGGCATGCGCGGTATGCGCCGGCGGGCGTTCCACCTCGGACTGTTTCGCCACGTCATGAATGGGAGCGAGGAGAATACGAACGACAGGATCGGGTTGTGCTGGAGAAGGGGAAATAGAGGATGTGTTCTGGGTATGGTAATTACTTCAGAAAATAACGTTCAGCAATCGGTTACTGATCAACAGAGTTCTCAAAGTCAGCGGTCGCCGTAGATAGGCCTTGCACTTCATCTCTATTCCCGCTAGAAGATCTCACCATGGTTCCCACTGTTGAATGGAAAGACGGCGCTGTCCGCTTGCTCGATCAAAGCAGGCTCCCTGGAACGGTTGAATTCCTCGACTGCCGGGACTACCAAACTGTCGCGGAGGCGATTCGTACCTTGAAAGTTCGTGGCGCGCCGGCGATCGGTGTGACGGCAGCCATGGGTGTTGCCTTGGGGGCGCAGTCGATCAATGCGATGAATTATTCTTCTTTTGCACCGGCAGTCATTAAAATCTGTGATGAACTGGCGGCGACCAGGCCTACCGCAGTGAACCTGTTTTGGGCGATTGAGCGTATGAGGCGAAAGCTGGAATCTCTACAGGCTCAGCCGGTCTCCGCGATCAAGCAAGCCCTCCTGAAAGAATCTCAAGCGGTACTTGAAGAAGATATTGATCTCTGTAAGACCATGGGACGCCATGGAGCGAACCTCATCTCTGATGGGGAAACTATCTTAACCCATTGCAACGCCGGATCGCTCGCAACAGCAGGGTATGGAACTGCCCTCGGGGTGATCCGATCAGCATGGGAACAAGGTAAGAAAATCAATGTAATTGCCGACGAAACTCGCCCTGTACTTCAAGGTTCAAGGCTCACGGCATGGGAGCTCATGCAGGATCAGATACCGGTCACGCTCATTACGGATAATATGGCTGGTTCACTGATGAGGCAGGGGAAGATTCATCTCTGTATCGTCGGCGCTGATCGAATTGCTGCCAACGGGGACGTCGCCAATAAGATCGGGACTTATTCCGTTGCGGTCTTAGCGAAAGCCCACAACATTCCGTTTTATGTTGCGGCCCCTTATTCGACCATCGACCTAAAAACTAAATCGGGCGCCGATATTCCTATCGAACAACGCAATCCTCTGGAAGTCACGACCATCCACGGCAGCCATCCAGTCGCACCCCTAAATGTGGCCGTTTACAATCCAGCCTTCGACGTGACCCCGGCCGAACTTATCACCGCCATCATCACCGAGCGAGGGGTCTTCCAACCCGGCGAGCTCTCGGTACAGTTTCAATCGACGTAGTGTGAGTTCATCCTTCCAAACACTTTCTCTACCCAACTTGACCTCCATCAAGATGTCATCGCGTTGGAAGAACACCAATGTGGCGCCCAAGATACCTTCTATGTGGGGACGCTCAAGGGCGTCGGGCGGATTTATCAACAGACGTTCATTGATACCTATAGTAAGGTCGGGTTCGCAAAACTGTATGACTGGAAGACGCCGGTCACGCCCGCCGATCTCCTGATCGAGTGTTGCGTTCTTGGAGCAGCACGGGATTCCCCTCAACCGGGTCCTCACCGATTGCGGCACGGAGTACTTCGGAGCGCCGGAGCGGCATGAGTATGAACTGTACCTGGCCGTGGAGAACATCGATCGCACCCGGACGAAAACGCGGCATCCCCAGACCAAAGAGAATCTGCGAACGGTTCCACAAGACCATGTTGAACGAGTTCTTCGCGTGGCGTTCCGGAAGAAGATCTATCGGATGCTGGAGGAACTGCAAACCGATCTCGACGGATGGATCACGGAATACAACGAGCAGCGGCCCCATCAAGGGCGGTGGTGTTATGGCAAGACCCCGATGCAGACGTTCGTGGACAGTGTGTCGTTGGCGAAGGAGAACATCTTAGCGGCCTACACTCGGTGAGGACTCGCTATCTGTCAGATGAAGTCTTGACTTATACAACCTACTCGGGAATGGGTTGCCGATATCCTGGAAATGAACGGCAGGGTTCGCTATTGGCGCAATCGAGGCGATGGTCACTTCGATTTACCGCGTCCAATGTCGGAAGCGCCAGCAGGTTTATCGCTCGGAAACCTTGGCGTTCAACTGATAGACGCAGATGGCGATGGACGAACGGATCTGTTGGTCACACAAGGCGCGCTCACTGGGTACTATCCACTGCAATTCTGCGCCGAGTGGAATCGCCGTTCTTTCAAAAAATATACTTATCCACCGAGCTTTGATCCCAAGGAGCCAGAAGTACGATTGATGACCTAACAGGAGATGGGGTGACCGACGTGATTCGATCCGGTTTTCGTCTTGAGTGTTTTTTCAATGACCAACATGAGGGAAGGAAGCCGGGCAACACCCGCCTGGGTCGAGCGGCAAGCACTGAAGATATTCCCCAACGTAAACTTCTCTGACCCACGCGTCAGTTTGCTGATATGAGTTGCGGTCAAAGATCTGTGTCGACGACATGGATTCTCCGAAGCCAGCTACTAGACCTTCCATCGCTTGTGAAAGATATCGTATGTGTCATGGTCACGGTCAATGCGTTTCCGACGACACCCCGGTTGTCCCTTTTCTCTCGTCACGAATCGTGGACAGTGCGATCAACGACAGGACGGCGCACAGGCTGACATACCATCCTGGGGCAAGCGCACTCCCGCTCCGTTCCATCATCACGGTGGCCATCAACGGCGCAGTCCCGCCGAACAGAGCCGAGGCAATATTGTAGGAAATTGAGACGCCCGTGTAGCGGTGCGCGACTGGAAAGAGAGTCGCCACGATGGCAAAGAACGGACCCATATAGGCCGACACGAACATCGTAATCAGGACTTGGGCCGTGACGATCAGTGCGAGATGACCGCTGCTCAGCCAAGAAAAGAACGGGACCGTGCCGAGGGCCAGGCCTGCGGCGCCGGCTGCCAGTACCCATCGGTGCCCGACTCGATCGGAAAGCTTGCCCATCAAGGGAATCAGCACCGCCAATAAGGCCATACATATCGTGTTGATCAGCAAGGCTGTTCCCATCGGGAGGTCGGTCATTTTGGTGAGATAGGTGGGAAGAAACACATAGAAGATATAGAACGCGACGCCATGCAACAGGACGAGACCGATCACTTGCAACAGCGGTGCGCGGTGCGATGCGAGCAGTTCACGGACCGGTGAGGAAGACACCACACCTGCTTGTTGCAGCCGTTCAAAAGCCGGTGACTCGGGAATGCGCCGCCGCAGATACCAGCCGACCAACGCGATGGCACTTCCCGCCACGAACGGGATGCGCCATCCCCACTGTTGAAGATCATCCGATGAGAGGCTCGCACTCGCCCAGGTGCCGACACCGGAGCCCAACAGCGCGCCGATCTGCGCGCTGAACCCGGCCCAACTGCCGATGTAGCCTCGTTCAGCCGGTGCGGCATGCTCAACGAGAAAGGTGACTGATCCGGTGAACTCACCGCCCACCGATAGACCTTGAAGAAAACGCAAAACTGTGAGCGCAAGCGGCGCGGCAAGACCGATCTGGGCATAGGTCGGCAATAAGCCGACAAGACAGGTGGGGAGCGCCATGAGAATAATGGACCAGGCCAAGGCCGCTCGTCGTCCCCTGGTATCGCCCCAGTACCCGAACAGCAGCGCACCCAATGGTCTGGCAAGAAAGCCGACGGCGAACACCCCGAACGTAGCTATTAATGACAACGATGGATCCGAAGCTGGAAAGAAGAGACGAGACAAGACCGGCGCGAAATATCCAAACAGGGCGAAGTCATACCACTCCAGCACATTCCCGATTGCGCCGGCCAAGACGGTCTTCCGTATTGTATTCGGTCCCTCTGAACCCATGAGGACGCCCTCGCACAACAGTGCCAAATTACCGCGGCCACCATACCATGAATGAATATCGGCGCGCGCAGGGGGCCACTGTTGGAGAGTCGTGTGACGGCCATGTGTCTTTTGATGGGGAAGGATCGGACCGATCAGCTCAAATGTTTGGTTCTCTTGGATTGCGACATGAAGACATCAGCCGAACCGACACTTGACGTCAGACGTGTCCAGTCCATCGGGTGGAAGATCTTCCTGTAACTTGATCGCTTCAACGGTGAATACTGGTGGGAATCGAGCCGGCCGCCAATGTCGCAAAGAGACGCTCCATGGCCTTGACTCTCGTCAGATAGGTCTTCACATCATGGTCACCGCAGCGCTGGTGCGGCAAGAGACGAAAGTTCCGCTTTGCATAGTCACGGCCGGCCCCGGCGCCGCAGAGATGGATGACCGCGGCCAGATCCTGCTTCTGTTGGAGCGTTGCCGGCCGCTCTTTCACCGCTTTTGCCACGTGACGGTCGAGGTACGCGGCGGTCAGCTCGATGGCGTGCCCCGGGATGACCCTGGTATAGAAGCTGTTGAACCAACAAGAGTTGAAGTTGTGCCACGGCCCGTCTTCGACGACCACATGGTTGTGGATACAGTAACGTTTTCCTTCTTGAAACGTGCCGTCGGTAATTTGAAACATGCCGACCGCCGTCGAGGCGGGTTGGTACCACTCTAGGGGATTCGACGAGACGAAGCGCCAACGCCAGTAGGTTCGCGCCACGGGATTACCGGAGCCTTCGGCTTGGGCCAAGGCGGCGAGCAGTTCCGGTGTCATAATGGCCGTCGAATGGACCTCGAACAAGTGGCCGTACTCTCGCCACGTCTCGCGCGGGTTCTTGGTGAGCGCATTCTCCACCGGAAAGAATAATTCCGTCGGTTTGTAGAACGCGTGATACGTCCAATTGATACCCAACATGACCACGAAGAGAAGGCTGGCACTGATGGCCAATTGTGCCGCGGGTGGCGTTCGGCCGACGGCCCGTAGAAACAAACAGAGATTCTGCCACCGCCGATGCGCGAAACGCGCCATCGAACCCAGACGAGAATGGCGGGAGTGGTGACGAGTATGCCGGCGTCGGGGCATATCGGCAGCGTAGCAGAAAACAGATAAATTCTGTCAAAGGTTGTGTGCCGGAGTGTACGCCACGCTTCTCTGAAACGCTGAATGTGTGGACGACCTTGCATTGCGGTCCGGACGGGCTCAATATGGCGACGCAACAGCTCACATCATGGACGGTGAGCTGTAGATTCTGGGAGGCTTGCATGCAACGACTCGCGGTGCTGAACCTCACCCTGTTGGCGTTCCTTATCACACCCTTACACCCTTCCGCGTTCCCGCAATCATTCACCGATAAGGCCAAGAAGGACAGTGCCGTCGAGATCAGTGACGAAGACCCTGCGATGCAGAAAGCCATGGAACGCGCCCGGGCGGGCTTGGAAGATTTTCTTCGACAAGCCGGCTCGCCGCCGCCCAACACAGACCATTATTCGGTCAAAGTCAGAGTGAGCGAAGGCGATAACCAGGAATATCTGTGGGTCTCCAACCTGAAAGCACAAGGAGATCTCTGGTCCGGACGGATCGACAACCTCCCGATGATTCGTTCAGTCAAGAAGGGACAGTCGTACTCATTCGCAAAAACGGAAATCGTCGATTGGACCTATATCGATAGGAATCAGAAGAAGGTTTTTGGCAATTTCACCACGTGTGCGCTCCTTGCTAAGGAGCCGCCGGCTGTTGCAGAATCGATTCAGAAGCAATATGGCTTGGAATGCGATCGCTGAAGCCGTACGTCCAAAATTCTCAATCCTTCCATCGTTTCCGATTGGTGGATCTGCTCCATTCATCGTCCTGTCCTCCTGATCGCCACGCTAATCTTCTTTGCAGGAAAATCTGCCTATAACGGCGGGCTCTCTGTTGCCGCTCCACGTGATACATACGGATTGCCCCTAGACGTGCCGCCCCATAACCGATTCTCCGACGTGAGCGACTCTGGATGGGTGGGCTGAGCTGACTGGCGGATGCGGATGGTGAGCGACGGCCGATCGCAAGGCTAATGATCTCGAGGCCGAGTCCTACCATGAAGCCATCGAATGCTTGCAAGGTTGAAGAGGCCCTCCCTATAATGCGTCGCACCGTTGAAATGTGTGCTGAAACTATCTGGAGGAACATAGCGATCATGAGCGAGCGAACGTTGGCCATCATCAAGCCTGACGCAGTGAAGAAAAACGTTATCGGGGACATTATTCACCGGTATGAACAAGCGGGGTTGAAGCCGGTCGCCATCAAGATGATTCATATGTCTCAATCGGTGGCGGAGGGGTTTTATGCCGTGCACAAGGCGCGTCCTTTTTTCGGCAGTCTCTGCGCCTTTATGTCTTCGGGACCCGCGGTTGTTCTCGTGTTGCAGGGTGACAATGCCATCAAGAAAAACCGCGAGCTGATGGGGGCCACCGACCCGGCAAAAGCCGATGCCGGGACGATACGCAACGCGCACGGAACGAACATCGAATTCAACGCCGTGCATGGTTCCGACTCGCCGGAAACCGCGCAATTCGAGGTTGGATATTTCTTCCCCGGCATGGAGATTTTCCGCTAATGTTCTGTGCTGGGCTGCGAGGATCCGACCAAGCTCCGGCCAGTACCATTGAGGAGGAACAGCGCCGGCGCTGTTCCTCTGTTTTTTGTTTTCCCGCATCTCTTGGATCGAACCGATTCAGGTTCAATGGTCTATAATCCTCCCCCCTCGACTCGTTTCTTGACAACGCTGGTCCGGCCCACTACCATTCGGAAGACTCTTTCAGGTTGAGGTCGAGCAGTAGGTTCCCTTTCTTTTCTTAACCTTGGTCTTAACTTCTCACACTGTTCACCGAATGGAGCCGACATGATTCCATCCGATTTGCGATTTCACAAAGAGCATGAGTGGGTTCGTCTCGATGGGAAACGAGCCACTGTAGGTATCAGCGACTTCGCGCAGGATGCCTTGGGCGATATCGTTTTCCTGGATCTGCCAAAAGTGGGCGCCTCGGTCAAGGTCGGCCAACAGATCGGAGAAGTCGAATCGACGAAAACAACGTCCACGATTTATACGCCGGTCAGCGGAACGGTGAGCCAAATCAATATCGCCCTCAAAGATAATCCCGAAGTCGTGAATTCCGACCCCTACGGCAAGGGTTGGATCGCGGTGATCGAGCTTGCCGATCCTCAGGAAACCGATCAACTGATGACAGCGTCGCAGTACGAAGCCTTCCTTGCCAGCCTGAAGAAAGGTTAAGATTCCGGTCGAGGTTGAGTGCCGGAAATCCCTTTCATCACTCATACCCTCGACCAGCGCCTCAACCTTGCCATGGCTATGTCCGATCAAACCCAGACCGCGATTCTTAGAACCAGACCTGGCGGCTCCACTGGGAATCAGCGCAATAGTTTTTGAACGGGATGACATTGGATAGGTTCGCCATTCACCATATTCGGAAGAGGGTAGGCGCATGATTAAGTCCTTGCTTCTGAAACTTGGCATGCTATCCCTGACAATCGGTGTGGTGTTCTGGGCCCGATGGGCTCCACCACCACCGGCTCACGGCAGCCCATCACCGGCCGACAATCAGGTCGTCGCCTCCCGGACTATGGAATTAGAAGCGCGCGAAAGCCGGTCCTCCAGCTCGTCTAGTCAAAACGTACAGGGTCCGAACATGGTGGCCGTTGCGCAGACAGAGCCATTGAAACCGGGGATTCGTTCACGACTCGATCTCAATCGCGCAAGTGCCGATGAACTGGAGACGTTGCCGGGGATCGGCAGCGTGCTGGCTCAACGTGTGATCGCGTTTCGAAAATCAGCCGGACGATTTCAGAAAATCGAAGACCTCCGCGCAGTCAAAGGCATCGGCGCCAAAAAATATGATCGTCTGAAGTCATTGGTGACGGTCTCAGCAGGCGATTCAAAACGAGAGACGGAGCGACGTGAGTCATGAAGGACGTGAGCCAACAATTAGACTTGATCCTACGTGGCGCGGTGGAGTTGATCCAGCAGACCGAGCTCGAGGCTAAACTGAAGCGCTCGCTCGCGGAGAAGCGTCCCTTGCGTATCAAGGCGGGATTTGATCCGACGGCACCCGATCTTCATCTGGGGCATACGGTCCTGATCCATAAATTGAAGCACTTCCAAGAACTCGGCCACCAAGTCATCTTTCTCATCGGTGATTTCACCGGGATGATCGGCGATCCGACCGGCGTATCCGAGACGCGTAAAGCATTGACCAAGGACCAAGTGCTGGACAATGCCAAGACCTACCAGCGGCAGATCTTCAAGATCCTCGACCCGGAGAAGACCCTGATTGAGTTCAACAGTCGATGGATGAAAGAGATGTCGGCGGAAGAGCTCATTCAGCTGACCGCGCACTATCGGGTTGCGCGGATGATGGAACGAGACGACTTCCATAAGCGCTATCAGGAGCAGAAACCGATCAGCATCCATGAGTTCTTGTATCCCCTGGTGCAGGGCTACGATTCCGTCGTCCTCAGAGCCGATGTGGAATTGGGTGGGACGGACCAAAAATTCAACTTGCTGGTCGGACGGGAGTTACAACGTGACTACGGCCAGGAATCGCAGGTCGTGATCACGATGCCGTTGCTGGAAGGAACGGACGGCGTCAAGAAGATGAGCAAGAGCGTCGGAAACTATATCGCGCTGGAAGACAAGCCGGGAGAGATGTTCGGAAAAATCATGTCGATCAGCGATGCTTTGATGCATCGATATTATGAACTGTTGACGACCGAAAGCCTCGAGCGCGTGAAAGCCCTTCACCCCATGGAAGCCAAACAGTCGCTGGCCGAGTTGATCGTGGCGCGTTATCACGGAACGGAAGCCGGGCAGCAGGCGAGAACCGAGTTTAGACAAAAATTTCAGGCCAAGGAATTTCCCGATAAGCCGGATGCGCATGTAGTACTGCAATCGGACGATATGCAGGAAAACGATACTCGGGGAGGTAGTAGTATCAGACTCGCAAAATTGATCACAAAGACAGGTTTGATTTCCAGCGGCAGTGAAGCAAGACGATTGATCATTCAAGGCGGAGTCGAGGTCGACGGTGTCAAAGAGACAAATCCGGATAAGCTCATCCCATTTGAGCGTAATCAACAATGCCGGCTTAAAGTTGGAAAGAAAAAGTTCGCCGTTGCGGAATTTAAACCATGAAACGAAGAAGCAGCTTCCTTGACTTGTGATAGAAAGCCAGCGTACGATCCGTTACAGTGAGCGGGCGTAGCTCAGTGGTAGAGTCCTAGCTTCCCAAGCTGAGATAGGGGATTACTCAAGTTATATTAAAAAATCTGGGCAATCCTCTCTCCCCTCAATGGAACACGCAATTTCGTTCTAGCTTCACTTCATACCATTTCACCTCACTTCAGTTCATTTTGCCGCTCTCATTAACACTGTATTAACACCTCTCCTTAGTGCCCTCATCACCTCTAACATGACCGGCGCCCCCCCGCCGTCACTGGTTTAGGACCCATATCGGGTTTGCAGCACCAGGGCAAAAGAAGTGTGCGGGCGGTGGTCTTATTTTGGTAGTAGCGTGGTAGTAGATGAGGGGGGAAGGACCTACGGCCCAAACCTCGCTCTTCGGATTTTTCATCGTCCTCTTCATCCAGATCAGGAGTGGGAACCACATCAATTGCTTTGTCCATTCGACCGAAGTAGACTAACCCACACTCTTTGCACGACGACCTAGGGCGCAACTGGTTTGTGTCAAACTAGCTCTGAGGCAAAGGGAGGGCCTCCATGCCTGACTACGTCACCCAGCCACTTCAAGGTGCTGCGGCTTTTCTTGAAACCACACGATCAGCACAATTGGCACAAGCTGCACAGCTTCTGGTGTTAGGTTCACAAATAAGAGGAGATGAAGAGGCTTTCCGGGCTAAATCTAATGCACGCGGTTTCACATCAGAATTCTTTTCCCCTGATGTGGTCACAGAACTTGGGATTCCACGTATCCCATACCAAGGAAAGCGCTTTGATCGGCAGGAAAGGACGCCACTACAACCCAGAGAACTACCTCTGACATCGGAAGAAGCGGTAGCAACTCGACAACGAATCCTCCAAGCCGCTCGGCAGTTTCACGCATCGCCTTCTCCATCGACTACGGCGCAACTTTTAGAGGCGAGTCTCCGCTCGCCCGATGCCATTGTACGAGTTGCCGCAGCCTCAAGCTATTTTGATCTAACCACAGACCCGACCGGACTAGTTGAAATTCTCGTGGAGGGAACGCAGAGTAATGATCCTCTTGTTCGAAAAGTAGCGGCAAACGCGCTGGCTCATATTGAGCCCGGACATCAGCGCTTGAAGGACCTCATGACAGCGACTCATTCCGATGGACCGCTGGGTCCGCTTCACACCAGTGTTCTCGTTCACGGAACTTGGGCGAGCACGGAATCCTGGTGGCAACCCGGAGGAGATTTTCACACCTACGTTCTGAATGATGTGTGGAAAGATTTATACCATTCTCCGGATCGATTCGAATGGTCTGGCGGTTACAGCGATGCTGCAAGGAGTCTCGCTGGCGCCGATCTCGCAGCGTGGTTAGTCTCTCATCAAGCCAGTGGGGCGAACCTTATGACTCACAGCCATGGGGGAAGCGTTGCGATGCTTACAAGTCACACAGCAGGAATATCTATGAATGAATTGGTGTTGCTGTCCTGTCCAGTGCATGTGCCGAAGTATGTGCCGAATTTTGAGGCAATGGGCAAGGTCGTGTCCGTCCGAGTGAAAATGGATCTCGTGATACTTGCGGACCGAGGGGGACAACGATTCAATCTGTCGCAGATACAAGAAAACATCCTTCCCATTTGGTTCGACCACAGCGCGACGCATGACATGGCTGTATGGAAACAGCACAACGTTCCGGCAATGCTGTGAATGAGTAAAGTTTTCAGTCGCCTTACCATTTTCCTGGAGTCACTACGTATCAGCGCGCTCTTCTTAGTTTGGCGGGCCACACACTTACAATCAGCAGGAAGAGCGTTGATTCGCGCACTGGAATATGAGGAACCTCTCCGAATGTTGGCGGGAATGCTGTTGGTAAAGAGCAAACAGCGGGCGATACCACTTCTCATGGAAGCCATTCATCGTCGGTACCAGTTACCGATTATCTTGGTCATTCTAGGAGATATCGGTGACGAGACTACACGCCACAAAATACAGGAGTTCACTTATGATCCTGATCCACAAGTCGTACTGGCAGCCCGAGACGCCATGAGGATTCTCGAAGCTCATAGATCAACCCCACCCAGCCATCCTCCGCTAGAGCAGGACGAATGAACCCAGGGGACTTCCTACACCAGCTCATGGGCGAGGATCACAAGATAGGGGTTGCTCAAGTCATGAAGACCTGGGCAATCCCTTCTCCCTTCAATGGAATACGCGATTTCGCTCTAGTTTGACTTCGTACCATTTCACTTCATTTCAGTCTGGTTTGTCGCTCTCGCTAACACCGTATTAACACCTCCCACCATGGACGACGGACGCACCCTCTACTGGTATGAGATTAGGTTCCATATTCGGTTTGCAGCACCAGGACAAAGAGGAGTGCGAATTGAAGTCCCTGCATGGTCAGAGTGCCGACCTCCTCATCGTTTTACTCTGTGATCTTCCCCTGATTTGGTGGATACCGGATGACGCGACAGCCGTCTTTTTCATATTCGGCCGGGGAGCGATAGCCGAGGGTTGAGTGGCGGCGCTGCCGATTGTAGAACACCTCGATGTATTCGAAGATGTCCTGCTTGGCTTCATCTCGTGTGGCATAGTGCCGATGGTCCACGAGTTCCTCCGTTGAGCGTCCCAAAGCACAAAAAAGAGCGAGAGTCATTTATTCAGATCAAGATAGTGGAAAACAGTTCGCCATTGCGGACTTCAGATCCTGAAATGAAAGAACACCTTCCTTGACTTGTGATAGAAAGCCAGCGTACGATCCGTCACAGCGAGCGGGCGTAGCTCAGTGGTAGAGTCATAGCTTCCCAAGCTAGTTGTCGTGGGTTCAAATCCCATCGCCCGCTCCATACCTTGCTTGCCCCGACCGCGAGGTATTTATCGTCTCATCGTGATTAAGGCGAGCGGATAGACACCTTACGTGTTGCAGGAGCCGGGAAGCAAGGTTCAGAGCTGATCCGACGACGGAGTGCGGTTCAAATCCCATCGCCCGCTCCAAACCTTTTCAATAACTTCCTCAGCAAGCTTCCTTCTCTAACAACCTCCGTCACGGTTTTTGTCACGGTCCCGTGTAAATTGGGGCCTCTTCCGTCTTGGCTTGGCTGGTCTCCGAGCTAG
>NZ_JBLYIG010000120.1:0-5465 GCF_049222245.1 Nitrospira sp. BLG_2
TATCCGTTCGGTCCGGACCCAAACAGCACATACCACTTTTCATTGGTCGGATCGATGGGACTATCGGTCTTTGGGTTCATACGGGCGACAGCTGGATAACTCGTGGTCAGCCCAAGTCCACTGTCGGTAAATACCCAGAGCACCTTCGGGTCAACTTCAGGATTTGTCACATCTAAAGCGAAGTACGCACTGTAGAATGTGCGCGGGACTCCCCCAATCGTTACCGTCATCGGCGGCGCTCCAGAACCTCCCGCACAGTTCCCACAACTGCCACCCATCCGGAACCCTCCGATCAACACGGTTCCCCAGCCGCCGGGATGATCAGCATCCGGTGTGAAGATCCTCGCTTCAGTGATCGTCGGCTTGAGATCGACGTAATACACATGCGTGTAGTCCGTCCTGGCAAGCCACTGAAGGTGAGGCAACAATTCTTGGGGAATGAAGGACCAGAGCTCCGATCCAAGATTTGGACCGCTGGAATTATCCGTTGGGTTCTTGGTGTACCAGCCGTGTTCCATGGTGGCGGCTGTCGTAGGATCATCGCCCTTATGATAGTAGCCTCCGTTGAACGCGTGGAGCATCCCGTCATTCGCGCCGACATAGACGACCTGACGCCTATTTCGATATTTCGAGTAAAAGGCTGTGTAGGTGGGATCCCCAAAGGCCAAATCGTAGCGTGCCTTGGGAGCACTCACAACCGTCGGGGTCGAGTGAATTGGGTCACCCAGCTTCCAGACCTTGAAGTTCCCGCTACCGACCGGCACTTCGAGCATTCTAGTCCGCAATCCAGCAATCTCATCACCGCGAATAAAATTGATTAAGTTCGTAGCGTTGGTACCGCCGGCGCAGGTATCCGCTGCGTACCGCAGATATTCACGAAGCGCCGCACAGTTGGCCGTACTGAACTCGATCTGCTCCGTGGGATCCACAATCCCGTCGTTATCGACATCGATCCACGTGAGCACCTTACGCGAGGCTGAAGTCGCGTTCGCGAGTTCCTTGCCCGCTTCCCAGATGGGCTTGATCGACTTAAGATCACCGCTAACCGTGGGGGTCGCACTGTCGGCCACTCCGTCGGCCGGACTCGTATCGGCAAACTTGTCGACGAGAACTTTCTGATACGTGGGACTTGCGGGATTATTGTCGTAGCGAGTCGTGACAATTAGATCAGTATCATAAGTCAGCACACCGTCCTGGTTTGTATCCTCTCGGAAATTACCGAAACCGTCCACAAAGAGTGCGTGTGCATATCCGGTCCACTTGACATTCGCACCGCCCTGACCGACGTCACTGGTATAAAAATAGGCTTGATAGATCGATCCTTCACCGGTGGCGGAAGTCGCAAGCACCGAAATGGATGTGCCTGACGCACTTTTTCTCAGGATTGCAGTAATAGTCGCCATTAAGCGATCCTGCAAATCATCGACGTTGGATGATTCGAAATAATTGTCCGGAATTCCATCTGTACCTGGAGCACCCGTGGCATTGATGACCTTATCCCATTCAGACACTTGGTCAGGAAGGTTATTACCGTTGGTATCCTCGAACCCCCCGAGTTTCGCAGTGTGCATGAGAATCTCTCGACCAGAGATGTTTCCGAAGGCAAAAAATGTATAGACCGTGACATTCTGCAAGCCTGGCAGACAGTGGCCGGTCACGTTCAAGACGGGAATGAGGCCATCAGCCGACCCATTACAAGGCCGGAGATCATTCGTATGGGCCCAGAAGGCCACATCATCCAAGTAATGGTTTCCATTGTCATCATAGTCTGTTTTATGCTCGCCGAGCAGAATCGCCGGTGGAGTTGAATTGTTGGTATTACAAGTCCCGTTTGGTGCATGAATGGTTGCATTCCCTCCCGTACAATGGAGGCCGTGTTGACCATGAGCATAATCCCTTAATCCAACTGGGATATTGGTGTCCTGCGTTGGTGCTCCATCCGTGACGAGGATAACGAACGTTTTACAACATGCGACTTGCGTAGAAGTGGACGCCCAGGCCGGCGTATGATTGCTGCCGAAAAAGTAAGGATCACGGCCACACCCATTCGCAATGTAACCGGCTGGACATACTTCTGTTCCAGTGAGAGCCGAAATTTCTGATGCTCCAATCGAACCCACGCCTGTTCCCTTGAACGCCACACCGTTGGAATTCCCTCCCGAATAGGCAATAGGGTACACATATGATGTAGTGAGATATGTTGAATTGATTTGTGCAATGTAGCGAGTCGTTTCATACAAGGACTCGGAAAGTGGTGTCCAGGTCGAGGGGAATGACTCCTGAACCGCATCGATCATGGCAGCCGTATTCGTGTTAAAAGTCTCAACACCTGTTCCGGAAAAGTCGATCGATTGGCGGGACCCGACACCGACCAACATGCGGGCGCCGTCCCCGCTCGGTTTGAATTCAAAGAGTCCGAATCGTGCTTGCGCACCAATCTGTTGGATGGTACCAGTCGGCTCAACGCTGTAGCCGATTTTTAGCCAATATTTTCTTTGACTGTATCCATCCCCGCAATCGGAATTGAACGTGCTGTCATTATCAACACAAAAATAGGCCGCATCCGTGCCTATATAGAGAGTTCCTGGTGTACCGCTCGTATCCGCAGTCGGAATTCTTCCAACATAGGTATTGGCCCCAGCCCCAGCGTTGTAGTTCACACGGGCAATTTCGGTGTTCACACCAGAAGCTTGGGCCCTAACGGTCTTCAGTGCGGGTGTTCCGCTCGTGGGACAGGTTCCATCCGCCGCGCGAGCGACGAAACAGTCTCCCCCAATCATGGCTTTTTTCAGCGCATCGAACCGCCTGAACGTTGCCCAATTCAAGAAGTTTCCATCCCATTCTGTGTTACCACACACTGTTGCCAGCGTCGCCTTGACGGTCGCAGGCTCAAACCGTGCGTCAGCGCCGGAATCGTACGTATAACAGCGCAATGTGTCAAAATAACCGGACCAGTTGGTTGTATTAACGAATTGGTCACCACCTCCATCTGAACAGTCTCCGTCATCGTTACGGTCGCATCCAAGACCACTCATACTCCCGGAATTATCCAGCACGAGGATGATATTCGGTGCGACCTGGTCGCTGACGAACGGAGGCACGGCGAAGTATTGATCCATCGTTTGGGCTTGGCTGACGCCGATCCCCGCCAGACATCCCATCAACGTAAACATGATGGTTCCACGAAGTGCGACATCCCGGCGTTTCATGGCACCTCCATTGCTTCGCTCTTGCGACATGCTGACTCGCATTGACCTGCTTACTGAGGCAAAAACAGCATCATCCAGTCGATTTTGTCATTCGTCCCTTTTTGAATGCGGTATTTCACATCGATATCCATTCTGATAGCAGTCGACGCCAATGGATCGCCATGACGATCGACGAGCACAACCTCCGGTGAGAGACTAAACGTTCGCCCGTCGATTTGAAACGTCGTCTCATAAACTGAGGTGATGGTTCCTTTGGGATAACTGGCCATAGCGGCAGGAAGGGGCTCATCGGCACGACATACTTGAAAGACTCCCGCACCGACCAAAACAATGATCGAACAAAGAATTATCAGGTTGCGCAGATGAGGCGACGAGCTACTATCCGGACTTTCTGATTTCATAGTGTGCACGCCCTCCATCCATCTTCTCTAGCCATTGTTCGCTCGTTTCACACACCCTTCTCCTGTGCTGTTGAGACAATCAAAGGTCACAATTACTCGGCTAGTAGCACCCGTAGCCGCGTTCGCCGCCACACAGTCCACTCGATAGAATTGATCATAGGTTGGTTTGTCTGGATCAGCGAAATCACTTCCGGTTCGTCGCTTGGAATAGAGAAAATCGATGTCTCCATTGACTACGTACCCATTGACGTTCATGACAAGATTGGGAGCGTTTCCCGTCCCAATGGCAATGTCGGCGTGATTCCGCAGCGTACCGTTGATCTCTTGGGTAAATATCCCCTGATTGAGAGCCGGAACCGGTCCCTGAGGTGCAATGAGAGCAGCCGCCGGACCGGTCATTTGAGGATCTTCGATCGTCAATCGAATCGCGCGAACTGCCGACCCCACACATGCTTCAGCCGCGTCTGTCCCTTCCTCTACCATGCGGACTGCTCCCGCCATCGAATTTTCCATCCCGGTCATGGTCAGTGCCGCAACTCCAAGAGCGCCGATAATCAACATTAACAGCATCACCGTCATGAACGAGGTGCCTCGCTCATCTCCGGATAGCCAACATTTACTCGAAATCGAGCGATAGACCGGCATAGTTAGAGCCTCTGGTTGCGGAGTTCGATGGTCCTCGTCAGGATTCGCCGACGAAACTGAAAATAGGCGGCTTGTTGTGCAACAGTCGTGAGATCTCCCAGCGCATAAAGGCCATTCGCATGGTTATGGTCGCTAATAACCGGAAAGATTGAACTGTGCAGGGGAGTTGATTGAGCCTCCCCCATCCCCTGATCTGCTCTGGTCTGACGCGCAACGATATTGACTTGCACCAAGCGAATTGTTCTCGGTGTCATGAAGGTGCCATATGGCGCAGCGGTACCGAACCAATTACGATCTGTAATGAAGTCAGCCTGGTCGAATTGGTTCGATAGATTAAGATCGTCCGGCTGCAAATCAGGCCTGCCGTTATTGACACGAGGATCACAGCCATCACAGGCATAGGCTAGTTGTAGGTCTTCGACTCCGTCCATGATAGGGATGCACCCTGAATTAACCTGATTGCAGTTAGGCGGCCCGCCTGGGCCGACCAGATTGGTCGGCACAGCGCCACGAACCAGACAGGGCGCGTTCCCTTGACAGAGGTTGAGATTGTCCGGAGGAGGAATAACTTGATAGGTGATGCATTGCAGCAAGTAGACTTGTGTTCCCGTCCCAAAGGCTGTGGGTGCAGGGATCGCAGGATTCAGGGTCAGACCACCAGGATTCACGGCCTGAATCCTCGAACCTGCTACACCGCCGATTGAGACTGACATTCCCAACAATGCCGCCCCTCCCCCGGGGATAGCATTCCCCATGGCCGTGGTTGCATTAGCCGGCATGGGAATACTTGCAATCGGAGTATCGAGACCACCGATAGTACCAGGGGCCACAGGAACAAAAACTTGCCATACCGGCGGCATTGCAATGATGGAATTCGTCATAGGAACAACCATCGAGATGGTATCCGGTCCTATATCTGCCCCCAGAGGATTGTTGTCACCAGGAACCACAGCTGAAGGAGTGCCGTTGATATGACATCCCCCTACCGACGTTGTAAGGCCACGCATCCCAAACCCGGCCAACTTGAGATCGGCCGTAATCATATCTACGGCGTTTCGCGCGGTCGCCTGCGTATTGCCGACCTGTCCAGTAATACGCGTGGTCTTTTGACTAACGACAAGCGCGCTAAACCCAGCCGCGACAATAGCTGTTGTCATCATGGTCGCGACCATGATTTCCGTCAGGGTAAAGCCTCTTTGGTTATGGTCCC
>NZ_JBLYIG010000121.1:0-2518 GCF_049222245.1 Nitrospira sp. BLG_2
GGAAGGCGCAGAGAAGCGACGAGCCGCAAGTCAGGAGACCCGACTGCCGGAATTATCGACGCCCTTCGAGTCAAAGGGAGGTTTTCATGAGTCAGGTTCGTTCGTGTTTGTTGTGCAGTTTTCTTGTTTTCCTATTCAGCATATTTTCCCCTCTTCTCTCGGCATTTGCCCAGGATATCGCGATGGCGGAACAGGAGGAGCCCATCGAAGTTCCTGACGTCGTCGTGAGCGCGACCAAGACCCCCATTCCGGCCAAACATGTCACCAGCGCGGTGGAGGTCATCACCGGCGAAGATATACAACAGCGAAAAATCAGAACTGTGGCGGAAGCGCTTCGGTGGTCGTCGGGGCTTGCCGTCTTTCAAAGTGGCGGACTTGGAACGGTGGTCGATGTACGAATGCGTGGTGGCACGCCGGAGCAGACGCTCGTCTTGATCGATGGCGCAATCGTCAATAGTGCCACCATTGGGACCTACGATTTTGCCAATTTGACCACGGATAATATCGAGCGGATCGAAATTTTGCGTGGGAGCCAGAGCATGCTGTGGGGATCGGATGCGATGGGTGGTGTGATCAATATTACAACGAAGCGCGGACGAGACAGACCCAATGTGTCTGCATTCGTTGAATACGGATCATTCAACACGATTCGAGGAGGCGGTGGCCTCTCGGGAAAAAAGGGACCCATTGATTTTTCCGGAACGATCACGCGTTTGGATACGGCCGGCTTTTCGGCAATCAACTATCGGCGAGGAGCGACAGAGCGGGATGGCTATCACAACTGGCAGGGATCTCTTCGACTGGGCGCAGACCTGCCGAGAGATGGACGGCTGGACTTTAGTTTTCGCTGGATGGACGGCATTGTCAATTTTGATGGATTTGCGTTTAATCCCGTCACGTTCGCTTCCGATCCGGCAGATGTGTTTGGTGCGCGATCACAAAGTACGCAATACGTTTTCGCAGGCGACTACGCGCAACCCATTACCACCTGGTGGTCGCAAAAACTGACTTTGTCAAGGGCGATGGATAATCTTGTGAGTGACGGCGGCACAGTGGAACGTAATCTTGTGACCGGGGCAACGGCACCAATAGGGTTCCCATTCAGGTCTCAAATTGAATCAACGAGCAATCGAATAGAATGGCAGCACAACTTTCAAATCGGCAAGCCGCTGTTGTTGATGGCTGGGTATCAATTTCGTGAGCAAAAAGGCGACAATCGAGACTTGCTGGCAAATACGACGACCTTTGAGAACAAGACCCTCAGTAGTCATGCAGGGTTTGGCGAAGCTCAGCTGAATCTCTGGGATCGCGTGTTCGGAACGGCTGGTATTCGGCAGGATGAGTACAATGTATTTGGAAGCGCGACAACCTATCGTGTGACTGGAGGGTATCTGCATCAGGAAACCGGAACGAAGGTTCGAGGCAGCTATTCCACCGGTTTTCGGGCGCCCACAATCAATCAGTTATTTTTCCCTGGGTTCGGCAATCCGAATCTGCAGCCGGAAAAGAGCCAATCGTTGGATGCAGCTATCGAACAGTCGCTACCCAATGATCGAGGCAGCATCAGCGTGGGATATTTTTGGACGCGTTACCGCAATCTGATCTTGTCTATTTTCGATCCGGCCGTTTGCACGGCACCTGGTTCGTTTGGGTTTTGCGCGCAGAATGTCGGCTTGGCCAGAGCAGAAGGTGTGGAAGTCAGCACAAAGTTAAAAGTGCTTCGCGACAAACAATGGGTAAAAAACTTGGATTTATTCATCAATTATACCTACGCAGCAACGCGGGATATCACCAGCGGTTCGGATGCGCGCCTTCCGAAGTGGCCACTTCATCAAATTTCAACCGTTATCAGCTATCAGCCGGTGGAAGGTTTGCTGGCGAATCTTGAGGGACGATATGTCGGAGAACGGTTCGGCAACGTAGGGAACAGTCTTGCGACTCCATCGTTTATCGTCTGGAATCTGTCCGCAAGTTATGATGTCACGAAACACATCCAGGCCTACTTGCGCTTCGATAACATGTTTAATGAGGAGTACGAGGAGGTTCTATTCTTCGGAACCCCAATTCGATCTATTTTTGGAGGCGTGCGGATCAATTATGATCTGCCACTCTAGCCTCAGATGAAGCATGCCAGATCCTGAACGAGACACGGAATTCGCACGGCAAGCTTGGAAGAAGACTCGCGGGTTCTTGGCAAATTTGACCTAAAGCAATGGTCGTCCTTGACGAGATCAATAGAGTTCTGAATCCAGACTACGCCGATATAGGGAATGACCTCCGATGCAACAGGTTGTGATTACCGGACGCGGAGCTAAAGACATAAGGTCTCTAGACGCAATGAAAGGAGAACGCGCATGCTTGCATTTTCGGCGCGGACACAAGTGATCATCGGTTTCGTCCTGGTGCTACTGATGGGAATCACCCGAGGGTACCATTTCACACCTCTCGAGCACTTGCCGAGCGCTTCATGGGCGACCTTCTTTCTGGCTGGCGTGTACGTACGTTCTCGGTGGGTCTT
>NZ_JBLYIG010000122.1:0-3041 GCF_049222245.1 Nitrospira sp. BLG_2
AGCGTTTGGAATTCAGAAATAGATTGTCGAACAATGCCCTCGCGGTATCGACCGACGGCGTCTCGCCGGGACGGAGACGACGGTAGATTTCAACCATCGCTTCCTCCTTCGACCCGATTTTCTCCATCTCCAAGGTATCAAGAATCACCGGAGTCGCGGTCGCCATATCCAGATAAATAACTTTGAATTCTTCCACATCGCTTTCAGCGATCTGCTCGACCATCTCGGCTGTCAATCGCTGATTCTTCTCTGTCAATTTGTTCTTCTTCGAGTCGACCAATTCCGTGAGAATGGCACGCCCCACCAACTCTGCTGGCAGTAAGGGGATTTCCTTCACTCCCGACGCCTTTAGCTTGGCAATCAGGCCTCTCGTCAACCTGGCTCCTTCCCGCACCAGCGGTTCCTTGCCGCCTTTGTCGGTCACCTCGGCGGAACACCGAAGTCCATGGTGGATTTCCGGATCAAGCTTGCGGAACATCTTCCCCTTCGACACGCGAATCTCTTCGACAGGGTAATACATCTTCAGCAAGTCGTCGCTCGAAAAACCGAAGGCTTTCAACAGAATGGTAGCCGGCATTTTCCGACGGCGATCGATCCGTACATAGAGAATATCCCTAGCATCGAATTCGAAGTCGAGCCATGAGCCCCGATAGGGAATAATTCGGGCCGAGTACAACACCTTGCCGCTCGCATGGGTTCGACCCTTGTCATGCGTAAACGACGCGCCCGGCGACCGGTGAAGCTGACTGACGACGACTCGCTCGGTCCCGTTGACGATAAAAGTTCCTCGCTCGGTCATGAGCGGCAATTCACCAACATAGACTTCCTGCTCACGCACATCGAGCACTTTCTTGCGAGGTCCCTTATCCTCCTTATCGAGCACCACCAGCCGGACACGCAGTTTCAACGGAACCGCGAAGGTCATACCCTGTTCAAGACATTCGCGCTCGTCGTACTTTGGCGTCCCCAAGGTGTAACTCGAGAATTCGAGCACAGCCGTGTTGTTATAATCCGGAATTGGAAACACGCTGGCCAACGCCGCCTGCAACCCATAATCCTTCCGACGCTCCGATTCGACCTCAAACTGCAAAAACTCTTCGTAGGAGCGCTTCTGAATTTCGATCAGATCGGGAATATCGATGTTGGTTCGAATGCGAGAAAAATCTTTCCGCTCGACGAACTCCTGCAGAGTCGTTTCGGACATTCCTACTCCTCCACGCTGGTTGGCGGTGAACAGCAGCCACCTGTCGCGACACATTTCCAAGACACCACGATACGTCGGTCTTCAGAGAAATTGAAAGAGCCGCGACGATGACGAACGAGCTTCTTACTTGATTTCGACTTTGGCACCGCTTTCTTCGAGCTTCTTCTTCACGGTATCGGCTTCTTCCTTGGCCACTCCGGTCTTGACCGGCTTCGGCGCGCCCTCCACGAGATCCTTGGCTTCCTTCAGGCCAAGACTCGTGAGCTCACGCACCACCTTAATGATCTGGATTTTCTTGTCGGCCGGTGCCGACGCGAGAACGACGTCGAATGCCGTCTTCTCTTCGGCAGGAGCAGCCGCCCCACCGCCCGCCGCCGGAGCCGCAGCCACTGCGACCGGCGCCGCCGCCGTCACGCCAAACCGCGTCTCAAGCCCTTTCACCAGTTCCGCCAGATCGAGCACGCTCATGCTTTCGATCGCCTTGATCAATTCCTCTTGTGATAATTTTGCTTCCGTAGCTGGCATGTCCCCTTCTCCTTTCCGTTTATCTTGAATGGCTGCAATGACTCGCACAAACTTCGACAAGACCGCGCTCAAAGTATAGACGACGCCGCGAATCGGCCCCTGCATGGCCGAAAGTAACATTGCCACGAGCACTTCTTTCTTCGGCAGCTTCGCAACGGCGACCAGTTCATCCGGCTGGAGGATTTTGCCTTCCAGCACCCCGGCCGTCATCCGAATCTTCTCTTCGCGCTTCTCCGCTCCGATGAAATCCTTCAGCACCTTCGTGGGCAACACCGGATCGTCATAGCCGATGATCACCCCGGTCGGACCTTTGAGATGAGCTTTGAGTCCGGCCAATATCGTCCCTTCCGCGGGGCGCGCCGCTGGCATCTTCTTTCCGATTCGATATTCCGCCTTTGCTCCACGGAGTTGTTTGCGCAACTCGGTAACTTGGTTGACCGGAAGACCGACACATTCCGTCAGAATGGCTAGCCGCGCGCGACCGAATTTTTCAGTCAATTCCGCCACTGCCGTAATCTTCTCTTCCTTCTTCATCGCTTCCTCTCTCGTCGCTAATCATTATTCATTTACATATACACGTAGCACGTAACCCGTCCCGCAAATCATGACGAACAATTCATGCCGAACGCGTTTCTCAGCTCCACTGCTTGGTCAGCGCAACGGTATCCAATTTCACACCGGGCCCCATCGTGCTCGCGATCGTGGCGCTTTTGAGATAACGCCCCTTGCATGAGGCCGGCTTCGCCTTGATGACGGATTCAATAATGGCCGACGCATTGTCGTACAGCTTTACAGGATCGAAGGATACTTTTCCCACCGGCACATGTACGATACCGGCCTTCTCAACCTTGAACTCGACACGCCCCTTTCGGATGTCGGTGACCGCTTTTCCAACTTCGAAAGTCACGGTGCCGGTCTTGGGATTCGGCATCAGCCCGCGAGGCCCAAGCACCTTACCGAGTTTTCCGACAGAGGCCATAAGGTCCGGCGTGGCAATTGCGCAATCGAAATCCATCCACCCGCCCTTGATTTTTTCCATCAAGTCGTCGGCCCCAACATAGTCAGCCCCCGCTTGCCGCGCTTCCTGCTCCTTTTCACCTTTAGCAAATACCAGGACACGAACCTTTTTCCCTGTTCCATGGGGAAGCGAAGCCGTCCCTCGAACCAGTTGATCCGAGCGCTTCGGATCGATTCCCAGCCTGAGCGCGAGATCGACCGATTCATCAAACTTCGCATAGGCCGACCGCTTCACGGTTTCAACAGCCTCCCGCAACCCAAAGACGCGCGGCTCGACATTCTTGATCGCCGCATT
>NZ_JBLYIG010000123.1:0-12329 GCF_049222245.1 Nitrospira sp. BLG_2
CAAAAAGGCCTGAATGTCTTCTGCATCTACGTCGCCATCGGCCAAAAACGTTCGACCGTCGCGCGAGTCGTGAAGACGCTCGAAGAAAACCATGCCATGGAATACAGCATGGTGGTCTCCGCCAGCGCCAGCGATCCGGCGCCGATGCAATTCCTGGCGCCCTTCGCGGGCGCCGCGATCGGGGAGTATTTCCGCGACAACGGCAAGCACGCGCTCATCGTGTATGACGATTTGTCGAAACATGCGGTCGCCTATCGCCAGCTTTCATTGTTGCTCCGTCGGCCGCCTGGGCGCGAAGCCTATCCGGGCGATGTGTTCTATTTGCACTCCCGGTTGCTCGAGCGCGCGGCCAAGCTGAGCGACAAACTGGGCGGAGGCAGTCTCACAGCACTTCCCATCATCGAAACGCAGGCCGGCGACGTGTCGGCTTATATTCCGACGAACGTCATTTCGATCACGGACGGTCAGATCTATCTGGGTAGCGATCTCTTTTACTCCGGTATCCGTCCGGCGATTAACGTCGGCCTGTCGGTCTCCCGGGTCGGAGGGTCCGCGCAGATCAAGACCATGAAGCAAGTGGCCGGTACGCTCCGGTTGGACCTCGCGCAGTATCGCGAAATGGCGGCGTTCGCTCAATTTGGAAGCGAGCTGGACAAAGCAACTCAGATGCAGCTGGCGCGCGGTGTGCGCATGGTGGAATTGCTCAAGCAAGGTCAGTATAAGCCGATGCCGGTGGCCGATCAGGTCCTGTCGATCTATGCGGGCGTCAATGGATTCCTCGACGATGTGCCGGTCGACAGGGTGCAGCACTTCGAGGGTGATCTGCTCCACTACATCCAGCAGAACCACCCGGAATTGAAAAAGGAAGTCACCACCATCGGCAAGATCGACGACAAGGTCGGCGGCCGACTGAAGGAGATCATCACGACCTTCAAGCAGAAGATGGGGTACGGGGCGAAGTAACGCATCGAACATGTTTCCCTGCGATCGATCAAAACGGTCATCCAACGAGGCCGCAGGGAGCCCGACGACTGAGGCGTACGGTGTATGTACGCCGCAAGGAGAAGGGGCGACTGAGAACAACGTTGGGGACCGTTTTCATCGGAACGCATGCCAAGTCTTCAATCGTTGCGCAGAAAGATAGCGGCCTTCAAGAATACTCAGAAGATCACCAAGGCCATGAAGATGGTGGCCGCGGCGAAACTTAAACGCTCGCAGGATCGCATACTTTGCGCACGCCCCTATGCTCATAAGATGCGTAGGGTGTTGAGTAATCTGAGCCGGCGTGTCAACCGCTCTTCCCATCCGCTTCTGCAGAAACGCGAAGGGATAAAGGTCGAGGTGCTTGTCGTCACGAGCGATCGCGGGTTGTGCGGAGGCTTCAACGGCAATATCGTCCGCAAGAGCTCCGAATTCGTCCGGCAGTGCGAATCTCGCGGCTTGCAAGTGAATCTGAGCATTATCGGCCGCAAAGGGCGCGACTATTTTAGGCGGCGCAGTTGGCGGATCCGCCAGGAGTGGACCGGCATCTTCGATAAACTCAGTTTCGAGCACGCGATCGACATCGGCGCCGACCTCACGGATAACTTCGCCAAAGGCTCGTTCGACGAGCTGTATGTCGTGTACAACGAATTCAAGTCCGCGATTCAGCAGCGCGTGATCGTCGAGAAGCTCTTCCCCGTCGATGCGCAAGTTGAATTCGGGAGCGCGCAAATGGAAGGGACGACCGGTGGCAGTTATCTGTACGAGCCGGAAGAGGCGGAACTGTTGGACGCCTTGGTGCCGAAGCATTTCCAAGTGCAGGCCTACCGGATTTTACTGGAGTCAGCGGCCGCGGAACACGGTGCCCGTATGGCTGCCATGGATGGGGCAACGCGCAACGCCGGTCAACTCATCAAGAAGGTCACGCTCTACTATAACAAGACCAGACAGGCTGCAATTACGAAAGAACTTATGGATATCGTCGGCGGCGCCGAAGCACTCAAATAGGACAGTTTTGAGTGCTGAGTGACGAGTGCTGAGAAAGAGTCGTTTCTCTCGGCACGCAACGCCCAGCGCTAGAGCAAAGGAGTTATACTGTGAGTACAGGAAAAGTTATTCAAGTCATCGGGCCGGTCGTGGATGTGGAATTCCCTCCGGGCCGTCTCCCCAACATTTACAATGCGATCAAGGTGACACAGGAAGAGAATAAGGCTGCGGGCAAGCCTGCTGTGAATATCACGCTCGAAGTCGCCCAGCATCTTGGCGAGAACCGCGTGCGCGGGGTCGCCATGTCTTCGACCGACGGGTTGACGCGCGGAATGGATGTAAATGATACCGGGGCTCCGATCTCGGTGCCGGTCGGGCGCGAAACACTTGGCCGCCTCATCAACGTGCTCGGCGAACCCGTCGACGAAAAGGGGCCTCTCAAGACCAAGAAGACCTATCCGATCCACCGGCCTGCTCCAAAGCTGGAAGATCAAGAAACCAAGACCGAGGTGTTGGAAACCGGCATTAAAGTCGTCGATTTGCTCGAACCGTATAGTAAGGGCGGTAAGGTGGGACTGTTCGGCGGTGCCGGCGTCGGTAAGACCGTTATCATCATGGAGCTCATTAATAACATTGCGTTGCACCACGGCGGGTTTTCCGTATTCGCCGGCGTCGGCGAACGTACGCGAGAAGGAAACGACCTCTGGCACGAAATGCAGGAATCGAAGGTCATCGATCCGGACGACTTTACGAAGTCCAAAGCCGCATTGGTTTACGGACAGATGAACGAGCCCCCCGGCGCGCGACTTCGCGTGGGGCTGACCGGTCTCACGGTCGCGGAATATTTCCGCGACGAAGAGAATCAGGACGTGCTCCTCTTCGTCGACAACATCTTCCGCTTTACGCAGGCAGGCTCCGAAGTTTCCGCATTGCTCGGTCGTATGCCGTCAGCCGTCGGTTATCAGCCCAATCTTTCAACTGAAATGGGCGCCTTGCAAGAGCGCATCACCTCGACCAAGCGTGGATCAATTACTTCTGTCCAAGCCATCTATGTGCCTGCCGACGACCTGACCGACCCGGCCCCGGCGACGGCGTTTGCACACTTGGATGCGACCACCGTGTTGTCCCGGTCACTCGCGGAATTGGGTATTTATCCGGCGGTCGACCCCTTGGACTCAACTTCGCGTATTCTCGATCCGCAGATCATCGGGGAAGAGCATTACAAGATCGCGCGCGGCGTGCAGTCCGTCCTCCAGCGGTACAAGGATCTTCAAGATATTATCGCGATTCTCGGCATGGATGAGTTGTCGGAAGACGACAAAATGGTCGTGGCTCGCGCCCGAAAGATCCAGCGCTTCCTTTCGCAGCCCTTCCATGTCGCTGAAGCGTTTACCGGCGCTCCCGGCAAGTACGTCAAACTCAAAGATACGGTCCGCAGCTTCAAAGAGATCCTCGACGGCAAGTACGATCACCTGCCCGAGCAGGCGTTCTATATGGTGGGTCCGATCGAAGAAGCGGTGGCCAAAGCCGAGAAAATGGGAGTGAAAGTTTAGCGGAGCAAGCAGGATGTCCTCTGTGCTCGCGCAACGCGCGGTCTCGGAAGACCTTCGTCGCATGCGCGCAGTCGAGGATGCATCGATTCCCGCCTCAAGGTGGGAATGAAGGAAGAGGGAAATGGCGGGGAAAATTCTATTAGAGGTTGTGACGCCGGAAAAGCAGCTGCTGAGCCTGCAGGTAGACGAAGTCATTGCCCCTGGGGCTGAAGGAGAGTTCGGCGTGCTTCCTGGGCACTGCCATTTCCTGTCAACCCTTCGCATCGGCGAACTTCGTTATCGTGTTGAGAGTCAAGCTCATTCAATGGCCGTTCTGTGGGGTGTTGCCGAAGTCACACCGACCAAAGTCACCGTCATGGCGGAAATCGCGGAGAGAGCGGAAGACATTGATGTGGACCGAGCTACTGCCAAAGTCGCTGAGGCGGAGCGACGCCTTCAAGCGGGCGGCTTGCCGTCCGAAGTCAAAGAAGCCCAGATCAGTCTTGAAAAGGCTCGTCTTCGCAAGAAGATCGCCGAACGGATGAGAAAAACAGGCCACTAAACTATCAATTCTCTCACTGCATGGCTTGCAGTCCTCAGTTATGCAACCTCCTCACGCTCAGTTTATTCCCGCATCCCATTTCGCCTGACCGACCGAGCTGAGATCACTCCGCCAAGAATACTGGCTACTGTGTTGTTCGATTTCTCAAGCTCATAGGCTTCAGTGGCCGCGGCGTCCTGCGAGCTTCTCTGTACGAGGCGCTCGGGCAGTATCAAGAGGCGGACGACGCCGGACCGTGCGCTTGCGATTTCCGTCAGCGACACGCTGTTGCGCATGCCGCCGGCCAATCGACTTATAAAGATGTATCGGAGCAGTTTTTCAGTGAAGCTCTGGTATCACGAGGAAGTTCGTCGAGCAGATGCTCGATCCACGTTGACGGCAATTTCTCAACCGCCTCGTAAATGCGGGATTGCCACCAAGACGAGATCTCGGCGAGGTCTTCTTTCTGAAAGCGATGTTCGATGATATCGAAGGTATCGTGCCGATAGAGTACGACATCGAGAGGGTATTCGACGCTGGTGGAGCTGGTGCGGGTGGCGTCGAAAGCCAGAAATCCCACCTTCAGAGCAAGATCCATGTTGGAGTGGTACCGCAGCACACGATCGAGGAGCGGTTTCCCGTAGCCGGTTTCACCGATGATGCAATAGGGAGTGCCCTCGCTGACTTCCACCCAGTTCCCTTGGGGGTAGATGAGATAGAGCTTGTGCTCCTCGTCGTTTTCCAGCTGCCCTCCGACCAAAGAGTGAAGATCAAAGATCAACCCCGCTTTATCGAGCGCCGCCTTATCCTCCTCCGCCACACGGCGAATCTGAGCCGCAAACACATTGACGGCCTTGAACAGCTTATCGAACATCTGATCGCTGTCCCCGATAGCCTCGTCGAAATAGGTGACCGCCTTGTCGCGTACGGAACGCAGCCCAGATGTCATAAGAAACATCGAGTGTCGACCGTGTTGATGGATGGAAACCTTCCGCGCCATGATACACTCCGCGCCGGTCGTCACCCGCGTGTCCGCGATGCCGACAAGCCCGTCTTCTACTTTCATGCCTAGGCAAAAAGTCATTGTGCCTCCGCTCCGGCAATTGTACTGTGAATCGGACGAGGGGCAAAGAACGTCTCGCAAATGGCGTCTCCGACACGATTGAGTTCCGCTTGAAAGCGATCCAAGAATTCGTGCAGGCCGCCGGCTACGCAATCTTCGAGATCGCCGAAGTCCAGCTCGGCGCGCAGCCGTCCCAGCCGCTTCTCCGCTTGGTTTTGATAGGACCCGTGCTCGGATCCGGAGATGGCGTGCAGCGAATCTTCGCCCTTGATGAGACAGTATCGGATGGCTCGCGGGAAGGTGGAGTCGAGAATCAGAAATGCCGTGACGTCGTCCGGCGAAATCCGGCCAAAGCGTTTGTAATACGTCTCCAAGGCACTGGCGGACTTCAGCAACGCGGACCACTGGATGATATCGAACGGCGTCCCGACTTCGGCGACAGTCGGAAGCAACATGAAATATTTCACGTCGAGAATGCGGGATGTCTTGTCCGCCCGTTCCAACAGACGACCAAGCCTGGCAAAATGCCACCCTTCTCCGTGCGACATGGTGGCATCGGTAATGCCCAGAAAAAGGTGGCTGCTTGCCTTCACTTCCGTCAAGAACGCATGAAGATTCTTGCTGGACAACCCTTTGGACGCCGCGGCCCTCACCATGAGATAAAAGCGGTTGACTTGCTCCCACATGTCGGTAGAGATGACTTCCCGGACTGATCGAGCGTTTTGTCGAGCCGCCGTGAGACAGGACAAAATCGAGTTGGGGTTTGCGGCATCGACCGAAAGAAATTGGATGACGGTCTCCTTCGTTGCTTTCCCACAGCGGTATCCGAAGCTCTCATGATCCCCTGTGGTTGCCACCAACGGTTCCCATTGCTCAGTCGTGCCTCTGGGAAGATCGAGCGTAAGGTTCAAGTTCACCTCGATGAATCGAGCATAGTTCTCCGCTCGTTCGATGTAGCGGTTCAGCCAATAAATGGAACTGGCGACTCGGCTCAACATCGTTGACCGGACCCTGTTTGCTTACCGGGTACTGGACCGTTGCCGGAATTCCACCCCATCAGGAAGCAGGTGTTCATGAAAGGACCCATGTGTCTTTATTGCCTCCGCCCTGAGACGAATTCACCACGAGGGAGCCTTTCCTCAATGCCACTCGCGTCATGCCTCCCGGTAAGACATACAGATCGCGGCCATATAAAACGTACGGACGCAGGTCGACATGACGTCCTTCGAGATGATCATTCACCAAGGTAGGCACTCGAGAGAGCTCAAGAGTCGGTTGGGCAATATAGTTGCGCGGGTCTGCCTCGATGCGGCGGGCACAGTCCTCGCGTTCTTGCTTTGAGGCATGAGGACCGATCATCATTCCGTACCCACCGGCTTCGTTCGTGGCCTTGACGACCAGTTGATCCAAATGCTCCAAGACATAGGTCCGGTCCCGTCTATCGGAGCAGAGATAGGTCGGCACGTTCGGGAGTATCGGTTCCTCTGCCAAATAGTAATTGATGATCTTCGGAACATACGCATAAATGGCTTTGTCGTCCGACACGCCGGTGCCGGGCGCATTGGCGAGCGCGACTCTCCCTCGCTGGTAAGATTCCATGAGGCCGGGAACTCCAAGCAAGGAATCGACTCGAAATGCCAGAGGGTCCAAATACGCGTCGTTGATCCGCCGATAGATCACATCCACGCGCTGAGAACCCTTGGTGGTACGCATGTGAACCGACCCATCCACGACGACCAGATCGTTCGCCTCGACCAACTCCACACCCATCTTTTGGGCGAGCAGCGAATGTTCGTAATAAGCGGAATTGAACGTGCCCGGCGTAAGAATCACAACCGTTGGGTCGGGGAGCTCAGAAAGAGATCGAAGGGTTTCCAACAACTGGCTTGGGTATCCATCAACCGGCCTCACGCGATAGGCCTCGAACAGCTCGGGAAATGTCCGTTTCATGACCTGTCTGGCTTCCAATACGTAAGCCACTCCGGACGGACAACGCGTGTTGTCTTCTAGGACATAATACCGGCCGTCGCTGATGCGGACGAGATCGATGCCCGCCACATGACACCAGATGCCTCGCGGCGGAGTAAGACCCACGCAGGGCCGCAAGAAGCCCTTGCTGGAATAAATGAGTTCGCTGGGGATCACTCCGTTCTTGAGGATCGTTTGGTCGTGGTATACATCGTCGATAAACAGATTCAACGCCCGCATGCGCTGACAAAGCCCCGCTTCAATGTGCCGCCAATCCGACGCCGGAACTATCCGTGGCACGATATCGAAGGGGAAGATTTGTTCATGTCCGTCATCGCTCCCATAGACGCCGAATGTCATTCCCATGCCGAGAATCACGCGTTCCGCCGCTTCCTGTCTTTTTTTCAGTTCCCCTTCCGGCAGTGACGCAAACTTTCGCAGTAAGAGGGTGCTACCGGGCCGTGGCTGGCCTACCCCCTCGTACAACTCGTCGTAGAACCCCTCTGGGTTGTAATGAGAAAAGCGCATGCCCATATGAGTTATTCCAAGGGAAGCACCCTAGCAAAACTCCCGGCCGGCTTCAACGGCTCTGCCGAAGCGAAGTTGAAAACGACTGCTCGGCTCATCGCTCAACCGATGTGCATAGCCGGACGTCGCGCGCCGTGGATCCTGAAATCCTTCCTCACGGCTGAGCGGCTTCATCTCCGCTGAGAATATGGTCCTCCGTCACGAAAGAAGCAAACCAACGACATCTCCAATTGCATTTGGTCGATGCTCTTTAGTAGCGTACTCGCTCATGATTACAGAATTTATCATCACCGCGGGAGAGCAGCCCAAACGGTTGGATCTTTTTCTCGCCAATCGGGAACGGGATGTCTCACGCTCGGCGTTGCAGCGTCTGATCGAGCTGGGGCGCATCCGCGTCAATGAGCAGACGGTAAAGCCGAGCCACAAGATCAAACCCGGCGATCGGATCACGATGGATGTGCCGAAGCCGGAGCCCCTCTCGATCAAGGGAGAGGCGATCCCGCTGGAAATCATGTTCGAAGACCAATTTCTTTTGGTGTTGAATAAACCACCCGGCATTGTCGTTCATCCGGCCCCGGGGAATTGGACTGGCACGCTCGTCAACGCACTGCTGCATCATTTCCAAACGTCGGGCGGAACCATTTCGACCATTGGAGGGAAAGAGCGGCCCGGCCTCGTCCACCGATTGGATAAGGAAACCTCCGGCGTGATGGTGATTACAAAAACCGATACGGCGCATCGTTCCCTTGCCGCGCAATTCAAGCTTCATACCATCACACGGGTCTACGAGGCATTGGTCTGGGGCGTTCCCAAGAAAGGTCGAGGCTTGATCGAACTGGCTATTGGTCGCGACAGCAAAGACCGGAAGAAATTTTCCTCAAGAACGACCAGTCCAAAGGAATCCGTTACTGAGTATGTGGTGGAGCGGCGGTATGGAAAAGTGGCGGCTCATGTGCTTCTCTACCCGCAAACGGGACGAACTCACCAGCTTCGGGTTCACCTGGCCTCCTTGGGGCATCCCATTCTTGGGGATCACACGTACGGCGGACGAAAGGTGTGCATGGTCGGTGACGTTGAGATTCCCAGGGTCATGCTCCATGCGAGAACCCTCGGCTTTACTCATCCAGCGACGGGCCATGTGGAGGATTTCATGAAGCCGATGCCTGGCGATATGGAGCGAGTGAGACAGGCGTTTGAACAGCGCATCATCCCGGGGGAGAAGATGCCGCAAGGAGCAGTTGCCGACATACACTTTGCTGAGGATGCATGTTGACCACCGAAGTACTCGATGCCGTGGGAGGGCTCGCTTCTTATCTCAAATCCTATGCCGCCAAACTCCCACCCATTGTCCATTTGAGCACACCGTCCGCGGGCCTGAAACCTTCCTTCGAGGCGGTTGATAGCTATGAAACCATCGTATCACGCGTGCGAAGCCAGAGCTCCGGAACTCCATATAAGGCGCTGAATGAATCGTTGGTGTCCTCTCTGGAGGCATTTGAAATCGGGAACCTTATTGGAGCCGTTCAACCGCTTCTCTCGGCATTGGATCACCTGGAACGAATGCAGCGGGATAAAGAGATTGAAATGGGACGAATGGACGAAAAACGGCTGCATGAATACCGGGCCGGCCTGCACAAAGTCCTCCCCGGCAATAAGCCTGAGTTGGACGGCCCCGGTCAACGCATCTAGATGATAGTTCTGGACGTTGATGTCTTCCTATCGACCTTCGGTTCACCACTCACAATTCAGCGCTCAGAACTGCTCGCAGCGACTAGTGACCCATCTTGGGTCCCAACGCGTTCGTTCCAACGGTGACCAGTTTGAAACGAGACGTGCTACCGCAGTGGGGGCACTTCGCTCGGACGGTTTCATCGTCGAGTATTTCGTATTCATCGGCTTTCAGCCACATGAGCTGGAAACACTTTGGACAGCTACGGACTTGCGTTGACATCGGTTTCCTCGTACACTTCAAGATAATCGGGAGGGATACTCTAGTATAAGATGCCTCCAACCCTCAAGTCCGCCATCACCTACTCTCATGATGGACCCTCTGACGCATCTCAGCTCCTTGGGCTGTTTCACCAAGCTCCATGGGCCAAGAGTCGATCTCTCGATGATGCGAAGAAAATGCTCGGCCATACCGACCTTGCCCTCTATGCTTGGGATGGAGATCGGCTCGTCGGATTCGGTCGAGTACTCACAGACTTTGTCTACCGTGCAACGATCTGGGATGTGATCGTCGACAGGGCATATCAGGGGCAAGGCGTGGGGACCGAGATCGTTCGCCGCATTCTCAATCATCCACGTCTCAAGAAGGTGGAGCTCTTTTGGCTCTGTACCAGGCGCCCTGGGTTTTACGAAAAGCTGGGTTTTAGCTCAAAGGAGCAGACCGGCATGGTTTGGAGTAGAAGTAAAGATAGTCGGCTTGAATGAAAACGATGAGCCATGCCTCATGCCCACCTCCTACCGTACGGTATGGCGGTGATTCCGAGGCGCCGTGGAGAGGTAGATTAAAAGAACATCTTTCCGCCGAAGAGAAAGCCGAACGAGGACGCATTCCAATCATCATTCCGTAATCCATTGATCGTTGCATGCCCATCGTTCCGTTTGTAGGCCCATTCTGCATTGAGGGCGAACCGTTCATTGAGCCGGTAATCGGCCCCCCACCCTAACCGCCAGGCAAAGGTGTTGCTGGGGCTCACGCGAAGGGCCGTGTCTTCGCCGAAGCTGTTGACGTTCACGCCGAAGCTCATATTTACATACGGAGTAATTCGATCCCATTTCACCGGGCGCACCTCGATTGTCGGCAACACGGATACCGTATCTTGATGCCCAAGGTCCGAGTCCGGCTGTTCCAGGCCCACTCCATGTCGTTCCCACTCAAGCATCATTCCGACCAAGAGCCACGTATTCACACTGTATAGGCCTTGAAAATTGACGAGCGGTCCGACCGAGGTTGAGGTGTTTTCGGAAAGCTGTTGGGTCAGCGGTGAAAATCCCGCTCGAAAGCCCACTATCCATTTGCCTGGTTCTGTCCCTCCGAACTCTTCTGCGAGCGCGCCGTTGAAAAGGGGGAAGAGAGCGACGCCGACGGTGAACACCAACCCAACTATACATGCTCGGAACGTTTGCGTGCGCATAAGATGTCTCCTCTCGTGCTCGACTTTTGTAGAGAGAAAGTTCAACGGAATAATGGTCCGTATCGTCATCTTCTTACACTAGGAAGAACGATAGCATGACGTGGGGCGGTATTCCTGCCTTGCACGTAGCATTATCACGAGAATGAAGCAAGGTACCTAATGAGAATGGACCAATTGCGCGCGCTTCACCCGCTTCGGCGAAAAAAAGACGGCGACAAAGAAGATGGTGGTTGCCAATAGAACTATTGCCGGCCCGGAAGGGACGTCCCAGAGCGCCGAAATTATGACGCCGGCGACCGAGGTCAAGATTCCTATCATCGCGGAATACAGGGTGAGGGCGGCCAGACTATGAGTGAGCTGGTAGGCCGTCGAAGCTGGAATCAAAATCATGGCAAAAACCAAGATCGCTCCCACTGTTTTCAGCGAGACCACCACCGTCAAGGCGACCAACGTCAAGAGGAGAAAAAATATTTGTCGCGCGGGCACGCCGGACGCTTCAGCCATCTCTTGGTCGAAGGCGATGAAATAGAGTTCTTTGGCGAACAGCAGAAGGAGACCCAACACGAATACACTTAACGCTCCGATGATTTGAAGTTCCTCAGGAGTGACCGATAGGACACTCCCGAATAAGTATCCGTACACCTCGGCATTGTAGCTTTTCATCAGCCCAATAAAGAGAATACCAAGCGCCATCGTCGTGGTGTAAAGAATGCCGATGGAGACATCAAGCTTCATCCGGCCTCTCTCTTCGACCCACCCGGTAAGCCACACCGTCGCAAGGCCGAATACAATGGCCAGCGGCAAGGGCGGCCATCCCATCAAGTAGCCGAGGGCCACGCCGGCAAATGCGGCGTGCGAGGTCCCGGCTCCGACAAATGCCAGTCCCCTCAGGACGACAAACACGCCGATAATCGAACAGAGCCCGCCTACCATCGCGGCGGCGAGAAGAGAACGCTGCATGAAATCGTAAGCGAGAAGATCAAGCATGAGTAATGGGTCGCTAAGGAATAAGCGCTGACTCAACCAATGTTATCTGACCATTAATCGTAGTGTGCAGATTCTCGATCCCATCGGATAATGCAGATAATGCCTCGAACCCAGAAGGTGCGATTATTGAACCCGCTCCCTGGGGAATCTCACACAGCAAGAATTTTATTGAGCAAGCGGCTACAACCGGGCTATAGGAGGTACCGCATTTCCAGCTCCCCGCAGTCTAGTTTTTAGGGAGGTCTCATTGAAGCCAGCAGTTCTACTTTTCCCCTGCTAAGGCTATCACTCCTGACCGCTTATCTTCACTTATGCATGATCAGCACAGATTCTTTATCGAGGAATGGCCGATTGGTTCGATCCAAGACCTCGACTTTCGACGCAATGGAGCTGGAATATTCCAATACTTTCTTCTTCGAATAGCGATTCCAGTACCAGCCCTTTCTTGTCTCATGGACATGATTCTGCAAAACGACTTTTCTGCCGAACATATCTTTGTCTCTGCCATTGATCGTGGATTCTGGATAAGGATGGAAATCAATCTTGTCCCCCCCCCCTCATCATCGGATAGGCCTTCAAAAAACAGAATCCAAACCTCTCTT
>NZ_JBLYIG010000124.1:0-1604 GCF_049222245.1 Nitrospira sp. BLG_2
ACAGGATTGCCTGGGAGGCCGAAAGCGAGCTTGCCCTGGATCTTTCCAAAGGCCAGCGGCTGACCTGGCCGAATGGCGAGTTTCCAAAAGTTCATCTCAGCCCCGAGCTCACGGAACACCGCTTTGGTGAAATCATAGTCACCCATCGATACCCCGCCGGACAACACCAACATGTCGGCATTCAATCCTTGCGATATCTTTTCCTTGAGCGCCATTGGCGTATCACGCGCGATGCCGAGCAATAATGGAATGCCGCCCGCTTCCCGCACGGCCGCGGCCATCCCATAGCTGTTCGAATTGATGATCTTTTCCTCGCTGAACCGCTCGTCCAAGTCCGCCAACTCATCACCGGTCGAAATGATCGCCACCCGCGGCTGCTGGTAAACGCATACGAACGACTTCGCCAGTATCGCCAACATCCCAACCTCGCCGGGACGGATTCTGGCCCCTTTCGCGATGATGCGGTCTCCTTTTTTGACATCCTCGCCCTGAGGTCTGATATTGGCTCCTTTAGGTTCCGCCTTAAACACCCGGACGGAATCAGGTGTATGTTCCGTATCTTCGACCTTCAGAACGGTATCCGCTCCTTGAGGAATCGGAGCCCCCGTCATAATCCGGATGGCCTGCCCAAAGCCAACCGTTTTTGACGGCATCCTACCGGCGGGAACATCTTCAATGACCGAGAGGGTGACCGGCTTTTGAATGGCTTGCTCCTGCTTGATATCCTGCCATCTGACCGCAAACCCGTCCATGGCTGAATTATCCCAGGGCGGATTGTCGCGCTCAGCAGTGAGATCTTCGCTCAGCACACGGCCCAAGGCGTCCAGAATCGAGACTTTTTCATGACCCAACAACGCAGCAGCATCGAATACGACCCTTTGCGCGTCGTGGAGTTGGGTCAATCCGGCCATGGCATCCGCAGCTTTCACTGATTGACTCCCTTCAGTGGTACCGCGGTCGACCGCCCCACTTTCAGCAACGACGCGCTTCTTTTGCAGAAGGCTTCAACCTGATTGGCGATACGGTGGTATGCTTCCGCCGTCGACGTGTCTGAGTTGAACAGCGCAAAAGGCTCACCCGCGTCGGACTGTGTCACCACGTCGGGGTCGAGCGGAATCCGACCCAAAAATGGAACTCCCATGTCGAGCGCGGATGCTTCCCCACCGCCCTTCCGAAATACATCGATGTGGGTATGACAATGCGGGCATTCGAGCCCGCTCATATTCTCCACGATCCCGACGATCGGCACCTCGCTATCCTTGCAAAACGTGACTGATTTTCTGGAATCAAGGAGCGCTACTTCTTGCGGCGTGGTAACAATCACGGCACCGCTTACCGCGCCGAGCAGATCGATCGTCGTGACCGACTCGTTCCCGGTCCCCGGTGGGAGATCGATCAGGAGAAAATTCAAATCCTGCCAATCGACACCCCCGAGCAATTGATTGATGAATTCGTACTTGTAGGCATCGCGCCAAATAATAGGGTCATCCGAGTTCTGCAGCAGAAACGACATCGAGGCGATCTTCAAGTTGTACGCTTGGAAGGGAATAATCCCGCCGGAGGTGCTGACTTTGAGCTTCTGACCTTCCGCGCCGACCATCTTC
>NZ_JBLYIG010000125.1:0-3160 GCF_049222245.1 Nitrospira sp. BLG_2
CAGATATTGATGCCATAACAGAGACTCGATCGCCGAAAGACGGGATAGTCAGTTCCTGCGACAACGCCGGGCTCGTTTGGGTAAGCCTTCGCGTAGCGTCCAATGACACGACCATGTTCGATTACAAACGCGCTGTTGACAATGACATCACCTCGTCGTTCAAAGGCTCCGACAATGACGGTCGGATCCGCCCAAGCAAGGCGGGAGCAGATCATTTCCAGTCCACCGTCAGCCAGTCTGTCGGCGCGTGCAGCGATGACCTGCGGATCGTAGGAATGTCCAAGCAAAAAGCTTTCCGGAAATAAGGCGATCTGAATGCCTTCCCTCGCTGCCCAATAAAGATCCCGTTGCAGCACGTCACACACATGATCCATGTCGTCGAAAATTGCACGGCGCTGAAAGGCAGCGATACGCATAGGAAAATGCTACAGTCGCAGAGCGATGCTGGAGGAGCATCAACTCCAAACGGGAGGAAACATACTCAGCAAACCGCTGAGGCGAAACTATGACCGATCTACCGCCCAGCCACAACTCAGCGTGGTGATCATAGCGAATTCTCAGCTTCCGCCGTCGAAACGCCGATTATAGCCAGTAAGTATGCTAAATTTTGTCCCACACTCCATGCAAACGCGCCATTCCGAAGACCTCGCTCGGATTCACGTGTTCGGCGCTGCAGGCTCGGGCGTCACCACGTTGAGCAAGACGTTGGCCGAAGCCCTCTGCTTGCCGTACCGCGACACTGACGAGTATTTATGGATGCCCACAGAACCGCCATATCAGACGAAGCGCCCCCTTGAATCTCGAATTGACATGCTCAGAAGAGACGCTCAGGCGCCAGCGTGGATTCTTGGAGGTTCCCTCGATCAATGGGGAGCGGACGCCATTGTATCCAGACTGACGCTTGCCATCTTTCTGACGTTGGATCAAGAGGAGCGTCTGGCAAGGCTGAAGATTCGGGAACGCCTTCGTTTCGGTGACCGCATTGCCTCAGGTGGAGATATGTATCGGATCCACCTCGACTTTATGGAATGGGCAGCAGCCTATGAATCCGGTCGTTAGATCTCCGAACACGCGCAAGACATGAGCAATGGATGACCACCTTGTCAGGTCCGATTCTCCGTCTTTCAGGAATGGTATCAACCTCTGATCAAGTGAACGTAGTCCTCGGAACTCATACATAATCGCTATGGGGTGGTTGTGGCATGGTGACAACCTGAAATCTTCTATGGGTTCATTTTTGGAGCTATTGAGTGGAGCAGATAGAGATTGAAGAGCTATTTAAGGATTCCTCGCGAGCGATCAAACTCTATTATCAATATTCCACTGATGCATACTATGACGTGCTGACTGAATCTGTTCCCCATGGTTGGACTGTTAAGCTTCAACTCAAGATGCTTGCACAGAGATTAGAAAAGTCATCGGAGAGCGTGCTGTTTGAACCTTTTGTCGAGAGGCCGAAAGCTTTTAAAGTAGTTTTCAGGGGCAAAGATATCGCTTTTCTGCAGATTGGTCATGATGTCTGGAACAATCGAGTCAGAGTGTGGGAGCTGTTGGTCCTTCCAGAGTATCGACGCATGAGGATCGGGTCCAAGTTAATGACGTTAACGAAGGCTGAAGCAAAAGCTCTCGGAGCAAGGGCCATTGTTCTGGAAACCCAAAGTTGCAATGTGCCGGCGATCCACTTCTATCTGAAGCACGGCTTTCAATTGATCGGATTTGACCTGACCCATTATTCAAATGATGACATGGCCCGCAAAGAAGTGAGGTTAGAGTTCGGGCTGTCCATTGTTTGATGGAATAGCGGCTGGATTAGTGCAGTGACTTCTGGCCTCCCAAAGGCAAGCCCGACAATCGGGGAAGCGACGGCGAGGCGCTGCGGCGGGAAAGACCGATATGAATATAATCCAATGTACCTTTGACGGTCACGCAGAGCAAATCCTAGAGATTATGAATGAAGCCATCGTAAACTCTACTGCTCTGTACGACTATCATCCACGCGCACCGGGGAGTATGGTCCGGTGGTTTGAGTCAAAAGAACAGTCCAGCTTTCCCGTGATAGGACTTGAGGACAATGGCGGTCGCTTGGCAGGATTTGCATCCTACGGCCACTTTCGGGACTGGCCAGCCTACAAATATACGGTGGAGCATTCGGTGTATGTTCGCTCGGACGTTCGTGCGAGAGGCTTAGGAGCGACCCTCTTAAAGGCACTCATCCAACAAGCACAAGAGCAAGACTACCACGTCATGGTCGGTGCAGTAGACCGGAGGAATGAGGGCAGCGTCAGGCTACACACGAAACTGGGATTTGTTCATGCCGGTACCTTGAACGAAGTGGGCTACAAATTCGGTAAGTGGCTCGATCTTTCATTCTATGTTTTGACATTGCCTGTGCCTGCCTTGCCTACAGACGGTTAGATGGTTTCGAAGAGCTGATAAGCCATTCATGCAATGTCCTTATGATTGAAGTTGCAACAAAACCACAATTTCACATCGTATGGAACATTATCGATCGGTGTCGCAGTTCACTTCTTGGCCAAGGCATTTTTCAGTGGGACGACCACTATCCAACTGTTGAAACCGTCCGGGCAGACATCGCAGATAGGCGACTCTATTTACTGACCTCTTCAGGCATTGGTCGGGCGGTTGTCACAATTGATGCAAAGACTGAACCTCAGTACTCCACAGTCTCATGGACGACCATTGAACCCACCCTGATCGTACACCGCCTCTGTGTCGATCCAGCATTTCAACGGGGCGGATTCGGCCGGCAGCTCATGGACTATGTTGAGAACTATGCAAGGCGTCATCGATATGCCAGCCTGCGCCTCGATGCCTATTCAGGAAATCCGCGAGCCCTTGCACTGTATCGGCGGCGTGGATATCACGAAGTCGGTCAGATTGTGTTTCCCCGTCGAGTGCTGCAGTTCACATGCTTTGAGCTGAGCTTAGAGCGTTGAATCTTGGAGAAAGTACGAAATTCAACCATCTTTTAACCGGCGGACCATCTCGCAGTAGAAGGTATCGGCCAGCCGCTCCAGATTCACGCAGTCCGCTTCGTTGTAACCGAGCAGCAGATCTCTGGCGCTCCCATCATGGCCGTGCCGCCATCGATTCCATAGCAGCACCGCATCATGACCATTCAAGCCCTGCAGCTCTGCCG
>NZ_JBLYIG010000126.1:0-2306 GCF_049222245.1 Nitrospira sp. BLG_2
GCCGGTAAAGTGAATCGGTTGATGGTGTTGCGCTCGTGCGATATTCAAGAGAAGTTGCTTCGATTGCGACTCGGTAATGGCGTCGTCATAGGCGATGACGGCGCGAGTCAAGGTCACCGGTGAGAGGCAGCCTGGTAGTGACATCAGGCAAAAGAGCGCGAAGAGAATGACGGGCGCGGAGGTGGAGAGCTTCTGTCTCATCTGTCGGTCGCTGCAGCGCGCGCCTTCTACTCAATCGGAGGCAATTTGTATCATAATAAACTCGGAGATGCCTAGCCGAAGAAAGGATAGGTGCATGACCGCATCTAGACAACGGCGGGATGCGGTTCCTCCCTATCGATGCGCTGGACGACCATTCGTACTGGGACATTCGGACGTAGGGTCATGACCGGCTCAGGTTGGATCGTCTGTCCGTCGACCAAGCGTAGTTGGAATCTCGACGCAACCGTGGCGAGGATCAACAGGCCTTCCAGCTCTGCGAAGGACTCCCCGAGACAACGGCGTCCACCGGCACCGAAGGGGAGGTAGCTATAGGGTGTATGAGTTGGTTTCGCTTCGTCGGAAAATCGCTCGGGGTCGAATCGGTTGGGATCTGGGAACCATCGCGCATTGCGATGCAGGCTCCAGGGACTGATAAAGACCCATGCACGGGATGGAAGCACGGCACCTGACGGGAGCCGGTCCTGAGCATGGGCGACGCGGGTATGGAGGCTCCACGCGGGAGGATACAGCCGAAGCGACTCTTCCCAGACCATCTTCGTATACCGCAAACGAGGCACATCAGCAGCAGTTGGACAACGGCCACCTAAAACCTGGTTCAATTCGCACGCAAGCCGTTCCTGTACCGGTCGAAATTGCGCCAGCAAAAACCAGGTCCAGGTCAGCGCATTGGCGGTGGTTTCGTGGCCGGCGAGCAAGAAGGTTACGATCTCGTCACGGATCTCCTTATCACTCAGCGGACGGCCATCCGCATTTCTCGCGGCGAGCAACAGCGCCAGCACGTCATCGCTCTGATGAGACGCCGTACGTCTCTCCTCGATCATCCGCCGAATCATGGCTTCCATCGATCGGTGGCCTCGGGTGAACCGGCGGTGGAGTTTTGTCGGAACCCACAGGGGAGTGCAACTTGCCAACAGGGAGTCATACTGTAATTTGATTAAACTTTGCCCAACCGCAATAGCCTCCCGGATCGTGTCGGCTTCGGAGTCGACGTCTCGTCCAAAGAGTAGGCGCCAGATCACAGACAGAGTCAGGTGCGCCATCTCGTGTTCAATATCAACGGTCGTTCCATGTTGCCAATGCCCCACGAGGTCACAAGCCTTGCCCGTGATCAAATCGGTGTATGCGGCAGCATGATTTCCGTGGAAGAAGGGGAGAAACAGCCGTCGCCGGCGGTGATGGATCTCGCCTTCCGTGTGGAGCACACCTTGACCAAATATCCGAGATTCGACAGGAGGGACCGGCGCTTTCCGATAATTGTCTTGATTCGTCACCAGGACATGCTTGATGTCGGCCGGATGGTTCAGTACATACATGGCGGCGTCGCGCTGCCCTAAGAGAAGGTCGACGACAAGACCCATCGGAAGTTTCACAACGTCCCCGTAGGCGTGACAGCGCAAGAGGAACCCGAGAGTGTCACGGCGAAGTTCGGGAAAACATCCTCGCCAGCGAGAGACCGGTGGACCGGAAAGGGCAGGTAGTGGAGTCGTCTGATCGATCATGCGGCCTTCGCGTCGCTCGTGAAAGCTACCAGCTGTATCGTCTCCATGGTCAATGAGTTCCGGCTGGAACTTCGGCCGTCCCCTTCAACTCTTCACGAATCGTGGACAGTGCGATCAACGACAAGACGGCGCACAGGCTGACATACCATCCAGGAGCAAGCGCATTCCCGCTCCGTTCCATCATCACTGTGGCCATCAACGGTGCGGTCCCGCCGAATAAGGCCGAGGCGATATTGTAAGAGATTGAGAGACCTGTGTAACGCTGCGCGACTGGAAAGAGAGTCGCCACAATTGCAAAGAAAGGACCCATATAGGCCGACACGAACACTGTAATCAAGACCTGGGCCGTGACGATCAGTGCGAGATGACCGCTGCTCAGCCAAGAAAAGAACGGGACTGTGCCGAGGGCAAGACCCGAGGCGCCGGCGGCCAGCACCCATCGATGCCCGACTCGATCGGACAGCTTGCCCATGAATGGAATCAATATCGCCAACAGCGCCATACACATCGTGTTGATCAGCAGCGCCCCTTCCATCGGAAGGTCGGTGACTTTGATCAGATAGCTGGGGAGAAATACATAGAAGA
>NZ_JBLYIG010000127.1:0-8568 GCF_049222245.1 Nitrospira sp. BLG_2
CATGAAAGGTGTCGCGTGCCTGATCGTAAAGCTTCAATCGAACTTGGGCGATTCCCAATTTGAGCTTGGCATCCCCGCGGAGTGGCGAAGATGGATCTTGCGCCAAGAACTTTTTCAACTCTCCGATCGCCTCCGGGTGCAGCGACTGTCCCAAGAATGCCTGGGCTCGCTCGTAATGCATCTCAGGCGCCGGCGCCCATGAGACCCCCCCAATATTACCTCTAAGTAAAATGTCGGCTTCCTTAGCTTCTCTTGTTTGCGGAAACTTCGTCCAGAGCTGCTTCAGCGTTTCTCGTCCTTCCGTCGATTGATTCTCCCGGAGATAACAAGATGCTAACCGCAACCATGCTTGAGGAATTTGCGGGTCTTTCTCATTGACAGTGACGGCCTTGACGAGCCAGGCAACGGCCTCCGGACAGCTGGACGCCTGATACCACGCTTCCCCGGCGCGGAGCGCTACCAGATTCAGTAGATTGGAATCGGGGACCGCTTGCGGCACTCCTTCAAACATGCCGGCCGCCTCCTTGGCCTCCCCCAAGCGCAGCAACGCCTCTGCGATCCAGAATCGGATATAATCGTCGAGTACGGGAAAGTCCCGCTGGGCTGCCCGAAGGTATGGCAGAGCGCCTGCGGGATTCCGATCGATCAAAATCACGCCGGAAAGTAACCCGGCACGCTTGGCCCACAGAGTGGCTGGAAATCCGTCCATCACGTTTCGGAGACGTTCTAACTTTATCGCCACCACCTGATCTTTCGTTAACGTCTGCCCCAGACGCTCCTTCGGCCAGATCGCCGCAGCAAAACAATCCTCCGCGGTCGTACAACCATTGGTCGTCGATTGTTCGGACGTCTCAACTTGCGCCGTATGTCCGTCGCTTAAGAGGACACCTACGAGCGCGAGCGCCAGGCCGGACACAACTGCCAGCCCATAGCCACCGGTTAAATCATAAATATTGTAGGTCTTCATGACGGCTCGTTCGCGTTCATTATATACAGAGCCGTGGACAATGGAAGAAGTTTCAGGACCGATGATGACATGGGCGTATGCGGCAGGGCCGCCGCTATGATAGGCTCCTAACTTCGAATGATATTTGCCGACTCGCCAATGATTCCACCCCGTACCGCGACAACGCTCTTGAGCCTCACCGAACAACAGATGGTGAAATTTGTCCGTGCGCAGCGCTGGCCGGACTACCGCGCAAAGCAAATCTTGCGTTGGATCTATCAACGACGGCTTCGAACTATCAACGAGATGACCGATCTCCCTATGCACGACCGCCTGACACTGTCTCAATCAGCCACGATCGGGCGCTCGCCGCAGGTCAAGGTCCTGTCGTCCCGAGATGGAACGCGCAAATTGCTGTTGACCCTAAACGACGGCATGTCGATTGAAGCCGTACTGATTCCGGACAAGGAGCGGCTGACTCTCTGCGTGTCGACTCAGGTCGGGTGTATGTTGGATTGTGGTTTTTGCCTGACCGGACGAATGGGACTTCAACGCAACCTCAAGCTTCACGAAATCATCGATCAGATTCTCACCGCACAAGATTTGCTGAATTCCGATGAACAGATTACAAATCTCGTGTTTATGGGAATGGGAGAGCCTCTGGCCAATTTGGACAATCTCAAGGCAGCCGTAACTGTCTTGACCAACAAGCCGTGGGGTCTTGGATGGTCGCGTAGACGCGTGACAGTATCAACGGCTGGACTGGCATCCCGTCTCCCGGACGTTGCGGCGCTTGGCGTGAATCTCGCCATCTCGCTCAATGCCACCACCGAAGAACAGCGGCGAGAGTTGATGCCTGCCGCCAGCGAAATCGCTTCACTGAGATCTCTCCTGGCTGCCTGTCGCCGCTATCCGCTCGCCTCTCACCAACGGCTGACCTTCGAATATGTACTGCTCGCCGATGTAAACGATCATGAGGCTGATGCCCGTCGACTGGTGCAATTGCTGAGAAGTATCCGGTGCAAGGTCAATCTGATTCCATTCAATGAATTCCCCGGCAGCCCTTTTCATCGCCCGCCCGAACGGGCGATTCTTCGCTTTCAATCCATTCTCCGCGACGCCGGCCTTGATGCGTTTATTCGAAAGAGCCGTGGACGAGATGTTTTCGGCGCCTGCGGACAACTTGGAGATATCTCGGACCACCGCTCTTCCCTCACCTTGACACCTACCGAAACTCGTTGCTAGCATGATGAATTCCCCTTCATCATGATCATGAGGATTATTCAGTATCACTGGCGCGTCTACTTCTTGGCGGCGCTTCTCGTCGTCTTCGGCTCGATCTCAACCTCGCTCGGGGCGGAGACGAGCGAGTACATCCTCTCAAATGGTATGAAGGTGCTGCTGGTCGAGGTACCCAAGGCTCCAGTGGCTACGGTGCAGGTGTGGTACAAAGTCGGTTCGCGAAACGAGGTCATGGGACGGGCGGGGCTCTCGCACATGCTCGAGCACATGATGTTCAAAGGCACGGCCAGATATCCGAAAGGTTCGTTTTCACGAATCGTCAGGAAAAACGGCGGGATCGATAATGCGTTTACCGGACAAGATTTCACCGCCTATTTTGAGAATCTCGCAGCCGATCGTGTCGGACTGGCCCTCGAACTGGAGGCCGATCGAATGCAGGGCCTCACGCTCGATCACAACGAATTTCAAACCGAGCGCGACGTCGTAAAGGAAGAACGCCGTCTCCGATCCGAGGATGACCCGCAGGGTGCGCTGGTTGAAGCGCTGTTTGCCCACGCCTTTCTCAGCCATCCCTATCATTGGCCCGTCATCGGATGGTTCGCCGATCTCGATGCAATGTCTCTCGAAGACTTGCAGCGCCACTACGATACTTTTTACTCTCCCAACAATGCGACCTTGGTGGTCGTGGGCGATATTAAGGCCGAGTCTCTCCTTCCGACGATCAAACGTCTGTTTGAGCCGATCCCCAAAGGGCCCTCACCCAAGCAAACCCTCACGCCGGAACCTGAACAGCGGGGCGAGCGCCGGTTTCTCCTGAAGCGAGAAGCCCAGGTACCGTTTGTCATGATGGGGTTTCGCGTGCCCAACTATTCGAATGAGGACTCGTATGCTCTCGAGATTCTCGAGGCGATCCTGTCTCACGGGAAAAGCTCCCGCCTCTACCAGAGTTTGGTCTATGACCAGAAGAATTCATTGGCCGTCGGTGCCGAGTACAGTGTGCTGCAAACGGATCCCGGCCTGTTTTATTTCTACGCATTGGTGAATCCCAGCGCGAAGGTCGAAGGGGTCGACGAATCCCTCCAGCGTGAAATCGTGCGGCTCCAGAACGAGCCGCCGTCCGAGCAGGAGCTCCAGCGGGCCAAGAATCAAGTTGAAGCGGCGCGCGTCTTCGAGCAAGATTCGAATTTTCGCTATGCCATGTTGATGGGGCAAGCGGAATCCGTCGGCGCGGGCTGGCGCCGGATCGATCAATTCGCGGAACATATCCGCGCGGTGACGGCAAAGGACATTCAGCGTGTTGCGAAGCAATATCTCATCCCGGACAAACGGACCGTTGGAATTCTCATTCCTTTACCCTCGCCTCCTCCTGAGTTGCCCCCCACAGCCGTGCATGAAGGGAAGTCATAGGACACCCATGGCGACCGATCGGAGACTCCAGAAGCACCATCCCCCTTCCCTGCTATCCATTCGACGGTGGCGAGTAACCGTCGTGGCGTTGGTCCTGTGCGCACTGTGCGCGCCGCCAAGCGATGCAGCGGACATTTCACCCACGAGATTCACCACGTCGAATGGAATGACCGTTCTCGTGTTGGAACAACATTTCCTTCCTATCGTTGAAATTCATGCCCTCATTAAGGCCGGCTCGGCGCAGGACCCCACCGAAAAGGCCGGCCTGGCGAATTTAGTCGCCGGGCTCCTCGATGAAGGCACCACAACCAGATCCTCCAAACAGCTGGCAGAACAGATCGACTTTGTCGGAGGTTCATTGGGAGCCCAGGCGGACGAAGATTTCACGACCGCGTCGGCGCGCATCTTGAAGAAAGACATCGACCTGGGGTTCACGCTCCTCGCCGATGTTCTTCAGCGCCCCGTTTTTCCCAAACAGGAGTTTGACCGAGTCCGAGCGCAAATCCTTGGAGAAATTACCAGCGATAACGACGATCCCGGGCATGTCGCCATGAAAGCTTTCAATCAATTGGTCTTTCAGAACCATCCCTATCGTTGGCCGGTGAACGGGACTGAGGAAACGTTGGGCAAGATCACATTGGCGGATGTGCAGACTTTCTACGCCAAGGAATATCTTCCCAATCAAGTCATCCTCACCATTGTCTGTGACGTCACGGCGGAACAAGCGACGGCACTCGTCCAAACCCATTTTGGATCCTGGAAAAAAGGGGCAGTGCAATCCAGAACGGCCAAAAAGCCGGCTGTCATCGACAAAAAGGTCGCGCAGCTCATCGAAAAGGATCTTACGCAATCGACCATTGTGATAGGTCATTCCGGAATCAGTCGGACCAATCCGGATTTTTACGCCGTCACAGTGATGAATCATGTATTAGGGGCCGGGGGGTTTTCGTCACGACTCATGGATACCATTCGGGATAAGCAAGGGCTCGCCTATGGCATTACCAGTCATTATGACGCCCGATTGATGCCCGGCTCTTTCTGGATCAATCTTCAGACCCGCACTGAAACTACCAATCAGGCCATCAACGGAGTCTTGACTGAAATGAAGACGATTCGAGAGGCCCCGGTCAGTGATCAGGAATTAGCCGATGCCAAAGCATTTTTGATGGGCAGCTTTCCTTTACGGCTGGATTCCACCGCGAAGTTGGCGCAAGTCTTGGCACAGGTGGAATTTTTTGGGTTGGGGTTCGACTATTTCAGCCATTACCCTAAATGGATTGAACGAGTGACGAAGGAGGATGTGCAGCGCGTGGCAAGGCAGTATCTGGACCCACAGCGCTACGCGCTCGTCGTGGTCGGCAACATCGCGAAGGCGAAAGTTCGTCACTAGCAGCTGAAGCGCGCTCGCCATGCAACCGTCTCTTATCCAACAGAAGCTCGATCGACTCCGAACTCTTTTGACGGAGATGGGCTCGGTCGTAGTGGCCTATTCAGGTGGAATCGACAGCACCTTCGTTCTTAAGATCGCACACGACCAACTCCACGCAAAAGCGGTCGGCATCACGGCCATCTCACCGACGTTTCCAGCGATTGAATTGGAAGCTGCCGAACGGGTCGCTCGGGAAATCGGTGCCCGCCATGAAACCGTACAGACGGATCAACTGACCATTGATGATTTCGTGAGGAACGACGCGAATCGTTGTTTTCATTGTAAGACCGACCTGTACCAACTTCTTGGACAGGAGCGGCAATCAAGGGCCGCCGCGTTCGTCGTCGATGGGACCAACTTGGACGATCTGGGTGATGACCGTCCCGGCATCAAGGCTGCTCGGGAATGGGACGTGCGCAGCCCGCTCGTTGAAGCCGAACTGTCGAAAGCCGATATCCGCATCCTTGCCAAGGAATGTGGGCTCTCGAATTGGGACAAGCCGGCCGCTGCCTGTCTCTCATCAAGAATCCCGCGTGGGATCGTGATCACCAGCGAGCAATTACGCCGTGTCGAAGGAGCGGAAGCAGTGCTGAATCGTGAGGGATTCCGTCATTTTCGAGTGCGAAATCACGGTGAGATCGCTCGAATTGAATTGGCGCAGGACGAACTCCCTCGACTCATGGAATCAGACCGGTGTGCAGAAATCAGTGCGAGACTGAAAGCGCTGGGGTTCAAATTCGTGACGGTGGATTTGGAGGGATATCGGCCAGGTGGAGTCACCCTGAATTGACTCCACCCACAGATCACGACATTTCAGCGTGGATGTGATTTCGAAAGAGCCTCAAGCGCTTCGTCTGCGAATCTTCGTTGGTCGGATTCCGTCAGACTCCGCTGCACCACTTTTTCCGCCACCATAAGAGCGAGTTCCGTCGTCTGGGTCCGAATATCTTGTAGCGCTTTCCGACGCTCTTGCTCGATCTCGCGCGTCGCATCGCCCTTGATACGCTCAGCCTCAGCGGTCAACCGTTGTTCGTTTTCATCGAGCAACCGTTGCGCGCGTTCCTTTGCCGCTGCGAGAATGGCTTCGGCTTCCTTCCCCGCCGCATTGAGCTTGGCTTCATATTCTTTGAGTCGCCGCTCGGCTTCGGAACGGTGCTGCTCGGCCTGATCGAGACTGTCTTTAATTTTCTTTTCACGCTCTTCCAAGGCGCTCAAGATGCCGGGGAATGCATACTTGTAAAGCACAAACAAGAGGATCCCGAACGAGATGACCTCCCAAAAAATCAATGAAGAAAAAAAATCAGATTCAAACTGTGGCATAGTTCATATCAGAAAGGCTGAGGTTGAGGTTAAGAATTTCGCTCAACCTTGACCTAAACCTCTCCTGCTCCTATTTCCGGAAGCCCATGATAATGAAGGCAATGACCAAGCCATACAGCGCAATGGCTTCCACCAGCGCGAACCCGATCCACATATATTTCGTGACGCGAGCTTCTGCTTCAGGCTGGCGTGCCACCACCTCGATCATCTTCCCGAAGATGTAACCGATCCCCACACCGGCCCCGGCAAATCCTGCCGCGGCACATCCCATACCGATCAACCCTGCTGCTGCTGAATCCATTATGGCTTACTCCTCCCTTGGCTAAACCCGCATGCGCTAATGCGCGTGCTCCTCATGGCCGTGTAAATGAAATGCGTCTCCCAAGTAAACACACGTCAAAATGGTAAAAATATAAGCTTGAATGAACGCGATACCAAACTCTAGTCCGTATATCGCCACCGTAAACACAAAAGGCAACCACCCGATCAGCAATCCCCCTCCGATCGTAAGGCTGAACAAAACGGCGAGCATCACATGGCCTGCCGTCATATTCGCAAAGAGCCGGACAGCCAATGAGATAGGCCGTGCCAACTGACTGATGATCTCGATCGGTATCATCAGTGGCAACAGCCATCCGGGCGTACCCGGTGGAACCAGTATTCCTAGAAACTTTGCCCCATGCAACCAGAATCCGACGACTAAGCTCAGTCCATACACCAGACAGGAGAAGACGGCCGTCACGACAATCTGACTGGTGACCGTGTAGGTGCCGGGAATCAATCCGATATAGTTTGAAAAAAGAATAAACACAAAAAGAGTAGCGACGAGCGGGAAAAACCGCATGCCGTCTTTCCCCATCGTATCGATGATCATGTTGCGGATGAAATCCACCATCATCTCCGCCAGACTCTGCAATTTACCAGGCACCAGCTTGCGCGATGATCCCGCAATCACCATGATCATCGACGCGAGGGCGACAACAATCCACATGAAGACGACGGCCTTATTGATGGAAATATCCAACCCGCCGACCGAAATCGGGATCCAACTATGAAGTTCGAACTGATGGAGCGGACTTTCTTCCATGACTATCCCTACCTATTCGCGTTATCCGGCGGGCCTTGCCATCGCTGTGCGGATCGATAGGCGGTCCTCATTCCTGCCGCCAGACCGAAGACCAGCCCAATGACGAGTCCCCACGGAGTTGTCCCGAGGAGATACGTATCGACAATCCATCCAAGTCCACCCCCGACGATTAGCGCAGCCAGCAGTTCCGTTCCGATTCGGACGGCCTGACCGAGCCCCGCGTATAAGGGATCATGTGGAGGGGGCATCCCAAACCCACGGAAGGCGAGAGCACGTGAGCAAAACTCCGCCCCTGATGGGGTGCGCAATTTAAGCAAACCCATCCTTGGAATGTCAAGCGGTTAGAGGCCTATGCTCACGGAAATCGCTACGGTATAGTGATCTTTCTTTACGTATTGGAAACGTACCGACCATGCCGAGAACCTTACCGTCGTCAATTCCATTTTTGCATGGTGCTCCTTCGCCTCTCGTCCTGACAGGCCCGTCTCCCTCGGCAAGTCCGTTTGAGCTGTACGCGAAAATCGCCACGACCCGGCGCCCCTCGTTTCTCTTTGAGAGCGGCAACGGTGAGGGTGCCATGGGACGATATTCGTACTTTGGCGTCGATCCCTATCAGACAGTGCATGGAAAGAGCGAGGCGTTTGTGTGCCGATCGATTCAAGGCCGTATCGACACAGGCACAACTCCGTTCCAAAGCTTAGCGCACTTCCTGAACCGTCAACGGATCGTTCGTCCTCCCGATGTTCCGCCATTTTTCGGCGGCGCGGTCGGCTACCTGAGTTATGATCTCGCCCGCCAATTCGAGAGACTGCCTTCTTTGGCCTTCGATGACCTTGCCGGCCCTGATCTGGAGTTCGCATTGTTCGATCTTGTGGCGGCGATCGACCATGAGCGGAACCGTCTGGTGCTCATGTTCTGTCCACCGCTTGAACGATTTTTGGGCGAGCCTCGGGAAAAGCTGTTTCGCGAAGGGAAGGATCGACTGGCCGAATTCGAAGCCCGCTTGACCAGGCATGATAAGATGGACACTTACTGGAATAATCTCGGTTGCCCAACGTTTACGCCGGAGCAGGACCGGGCAATTTATAGCCAGAACGTGAGACGTTGCCAGGAATACATTGCAGCCGGTGACATCTA
>NZ_JBLYIG010000128.1:0-6457 GCF_049222245.1 Nitrospira sp. BLG_2
GTGTCAATTTGATTGCCCTCTCCTCGCCCTACCGGTCGGTCCTAGGATCGTTATTGAACTACGTTGAAGAAGTGCTCGAGAAGGATCCCAACACCTGGATCACCGTCGTGATCCCGGAGATTCTTCCGGCAAGGTGGTGGCAGAGCATCCTGCACAACCAGCGAGCGCTGATGCTCAAAGCCGCTCTGCTCTTCAAGGACCGAGTGATTATTACCGACGTTCCCTACCATCTGACACGATGACAATGGTTCGTGAAGCGTGGCTGCCCGTCATGCACACAGAACTTTTGTGAGCTTATGATGCCATGATGACGTTTGTGATTCTGGGCGCTGCCTTTCTTGCCGCTGTGCTCACCCTATTTTCCGGGTTTGGCCTGGGGACGATTCTGATGCCAGTGGTGGCTATCTTTTTCCCGCTGGCCGTGGCTGTCGCCATGACCGCCCTCGTCCATCTGCTCAATAACCTGTTGAAGCTGGCATTGCTCTGGAGAAACGCGAACTGGCCTGTCGTATGGCGCTTTGGCATCCCTGGCCTGAGCGCTACGGTGCCTGGGGCATGGCTGCTGACGCATCTCTCGGCTCTGCCTGCACTTGAGGCATATAAATTCATGGGGATGGAAGCCGCCATAACAGCGGTGAAATTGACTGTGGGACTTGGTTTTCCGGCTCTAGTACCAAAATAAAGGGAATCAGATGATGAGCTTTGTCACTCACTGGACGGGTTATGCGGCGCTGGCCGTGTTTGCCGCCGCATATTTTCTGGTTATTGTCGAAGAATCAACCCACCTTCGTAAATCCAAACCGGTCATGGTTGCGGCGGGTGTGATCTGGGTTTTGACGGCACTGGCGTACAGCACACAAAACCAATCGCATGCCGCCGCTGAAATCCTGCGGCATACCCTGCTTGAATATGCCGAGCTGCTGCTGTTCCTCCTTTCCGCCATGACCTTCATCAATCCGCTAAGCGAACGCAACATCTTTGAGGCGTTGCGGGCACGTCTCGTTTCGTTTGGATTTTCGCTCCGCAGCGTGTTCTGGCTGACTGGCACCCTGGCTTTTTTTATATCGCCTATGGCCGACAATCTCACGACGGCGCTGGTCATGGGTGCCGTAGTCATGGCAATCGGTGCAGGCAATGGGCGATTCATTGCCTTGGGCTGCATCAATGTGGTCGTAGCTGCTAATGCCGGGGGCAGTTTCAGCCCGTTCGGAGATATCACCACGCTCATGGTCTGGCAAAAGGGCGTGGTGAAATTCGGAGAGTTTTTTGCACTGTTTGTGCCCTCGCTCGTCAATTGGCTTGTGCCAGCAATGGCGATGTCGCTAACCATCCCGTGGGAGAAGCCGTCAGCTACGGTGGAAACTGTGGAAGTGAAGCGCGGCGGCTATATCATTATTCTTTTGTTTTTCCTCACCATAGCCAGCACTGTGGTAATGCACCATTTTCTGGAAATGCCTCCGTTTCTCGGCATGATGGCCGGACTTGGGATTCTTAAATCCTATGGTCATTTTATTCGACGGAAGGAATTGGATGAATGGACGGACATTACTGTGCTTGATGACGAAAACTCGAGACGGAGGAATGGTTTATTAAAACCGGCCCTAAAGCCGTTCGATATTTTCATCAGCATGAAACGCGTGGAATGGGATACGCTGATGTTCTTCTATGGCATCATGCTCTGCGTCGGCGGTCTTGGGGCGCTAGGTTATCTCGCCGTGCTGTCCACTTTTCTTTATCAGGATTTAGGCGCAACGACCGCCAATATCCTCGTGGGGATTTTGTCAGCAGTTATAGACAACATCCCCATCATGTTCGCCGTATTAAGCATGAACCCTGATATGAACCTAGGCCAGTGGCTTCTGATAACGTTGACCGCAGGGGTCGGCGGGTCGCTGCTGTCGATCGGGTCGGCCGCTGGCGTGGCCCTCATGGGACAAGCACGCGGTGTCTATACCTTCTTTGCGCACCTGAAATGGATATGGGCGATCGCGTTAGGTTATGCAGCTAGTATCGGCGTTCATTGGGTGATGAACAGCCACCTTTTCAATCCCTAGGAGGTCGACTTCAAATTATTTGCCTTGTGTCACAAATGGTTCCTTTCAGACCTAGTCTATATGGCCAATGTGTAAAGTTATGGGATTACGGTGTTCCTGTTCGTCCTGCCGTGTGTATTTGTTTGGTGCAGATTCTTGGCATGGCGGTGTCTATGCTCATTTCTTTTATGCCCTGGGCATTAGGTGCGTAAGACACTAGGGTATTACCTAGGATCGTATAAGGATAGATCGTATATAGTATCGTGCCCCTTCAAACGCCATTATTGAATTGTCAGATTCATCATCTCAGGAGGCGCGTTTGGCGGTTATGGACAGGTTAGACAGATACCTCTGTACAAAATACGAATTTCGTTCTTCTCTCTTTCCAGAATCAAAGAATCCTATGCAGTTTAGCGAGTCAGTATTGAACCGTTCCCGAGATAGTTGGATCGTTCGATATGGCTTCGCCGTTCTCGTGGTGGCACTCGCAACCCTTATTCGATTCGCAGTCAAGCCAATCATTCCGTCGGGATACCCATTCTTCACATTTTTCTTAGCCGTCATGCTCGCCGCGTGGAGGGGTGGGCTAGGCCCTGGACTCGTGGCCTCCGTCCTTTCTACACTCGTCGCTGACTTGCTCTTCATTGAGCCAATCTACGCAGTTGCTCTTACTGGTGGCTCATGGGTCAGCCTGAGTATCTTTGTCGTGGAAGTAGTGGCCATTACGATGATCACTGAACGCATCAAGGGAATCCAACGTGACCTACACGAGAGTGAAAGCCGATTCCGGCTGATTGCGGATGCGGCACCGGTGCTCATCTGGATTGCCGGAACCGACAAACACTGCACCTACTTTAATCGAGGCTGGCTCAACTTTACTGGTCGGACACTGGAGCAGGAAATTGGTGACGGATGGACCAAAGGCGTCCACCCGGATGACTACGAACGATGTCTCAAAACGTATGTCGACGCGTTTGAACGTCGGCAGCCATTCACCATGGAATACCGCTTGCGTCGAGCGGATAGCGAATACGGCTGGATTGTCGATCAAGGGGTGCCTTTGTGGGGAGACCACCGTGAATTTCGCGGTTATATCGGCGCCTGTGCGGACATCAGTTCTCATAAACAGATGGAAGACGCGCTCCGCCACAGCGAGGCGCGACTACGGAGCAGCGAGGCGCGGTTGAGGTCGATCCTGAGCCACGCACCGACGGCCATCTTCATCAAAGACCCTGCCGGACGGTATCTCTTCATGAACGAGGAATGTGCACGGGTGTTAGGTGTCAATCCCCAAAAGTCTCTGGGCTATACCGACCGCGACCTTCTCCCTTCTGAACTGGCCGCGCAATTTATGGCTAACGATCAACAGGTGTGGAACTCCGAAAAGTTGCTGACCATAGAGGAAATGGTGCCTCAGGCGGACGGCATCCACACCTCTCTGGTCAGAAAGTTCTTGCTTCAGGACGAGGGGGGCAGAGCCTATGCCCTCAGCGGGATTGCGATGGACATTACCTCTCACTTGAAGCTGGAGGCGGCCATCCATGCGAGTGAAGCACGGCTGCAATTAGCCCAATCGGCGGCGAATATAGGGGTGTTCGATTGGGATATTACCGCGCAAAAAAGCATCTGGTCCCCTGAATTGGAACGCATGTGGGGTCTGCCGGTCGGCGGCTTTGACGGCACGGTCGAGACCTGGCGGCGTCTTGTCCATCCGGACGATCTGGCATTGGCTTATGCCGGTATCCAGCGTTCGCTGAAAGATCCCATGACGGCCTTCGAATACGAATATCGCATCGTACGGCCAGACGGTGCCATGCGATGGATCCACGCCAAAGCCAAAACGCTGTGCGATGCAGAAGGCCGGGCGATCCGCATGGTGGGAGTCAATCTCGACATCACGGATCGGAAGGAAGCGCAGTTGCGCCTGGAGCGATCTGCCCAGGAACTTGAAGCACAAATCGAGGACCGCACGCGGGATCTGGTGCAGTCCCAGGAACGCCTCCGTGCGCTGACGAGTGAATTAAACATGGCTGAGCAGCGCGAACGGAAACGCCTGGCGACTGAGCTGCACGACCACCTGCAGCAGATGTTAGTCGTCGGCAAGTTGATAATCGGACAGGGCAAGCGGAAGGCAAGCGGTGTGCCTGCCTATGAATCCGTCCTGAAGAAAGTCGATGACATCTTGTCCGATGCCTTGACCTATAGCCGCACATTGGTGGCGGAACTGAGTCCGACCGTTCTCCGGGATCATGGCTTGGCTGCTAGTTTCAAGTGGCTCGCCGAGTACATGAAGAAAAGTCATGAACACACCGTGACCGCGCTCGTACCTGACGACCAAGGTCTCAACCTGCCGGAAGATCACCGTGTGTTGCTGTTCCAATCGGTGCGGGAGCTTTTGATCAATTCAGCCAAATATGCCGGCACCGGACAGGCAACTCTCACGATGAAAAAGCGAGCGGACCATCTTTTCATCACCGTGAAGGACGAGGGGAAGGGATTCGACGTAGCAGCAGGCGGAGCGTCTGGTGGTGCGATTTCGTCGAAGTTTGGGCTATATAGCATCCAGGAACGCATGCGGGCCCTGGGAGGCTCGTTTGAGATTCAATCGGCACCCGGCAAGGGAACCAATGCTATCCTTGTGTTGCCGCTGACCGGCAGTGTAGCAGGCCAAGGGGCCGTAAGTTGTGATTTGCCATTTATTTCTCATCGTTCGCAAGCAGAGACCTTTCCCGGCGATCCCTCCACGATTTGCGTGTTGCTTGTCGATGATCATGCCATGATTCGGCAAGGGCTTCGCACGATGCTGGAGGCTTATACGGATATCCACATCACAGGCGAGGCGGCGAATGGTGAGGAAGCAATTACACTGGCGCAAACACTTCAGCCCCATGTCGTGCTTATGGACATTAACATGCCAAAAATGAACGGAATTGAAGCGACAGCGGTGATCAAGCGATCTTTTCCTGGTATGGTCATTGTGGGACTATCTGTGAATGCTGATAGGGGAAATCATAAGGCCATGATCCAGGCTGGCGCTGCAACCCTGCTCACGAAAGAAGCACCGGTTGAAGAGTTGTATCAAACTATCCAATCGGCAGTTAAATCTCTCTCCAACCGGAAATCGTTCTAAGAGCCAACTAGGGATACCGCGCTAATCTCCGAAAGTATCCGACAATCCTTCCTGACCGAAGGGGGTCGGAGAAGCTAAGGGTGGCCGCATCCAATCCATACGGCCCGGCTTATCCGCCAACGGTTGTTCATACGAACACTTGGCGAAGCTGTGTGTAATGCAGCCCAGACCACCGCGCGCTAGCATAAAATAAACTTCTTCGAAACTGTACCGCCTTAGGGGCGAGCGATGCCCAGCTTTTGCATCTTGGACTGGAGAGTGGTTCGTTTCACTCCCAGTCGTGCCGCCGCACCTGAGGGGCCTCCGATGACCCACTGTGTCTCGCGCAGAGCGCGCAAAATTTGCTCGCGCTCCGCGTCTTCAAGCGTGGCGGGGGAGATGAGAGAAAGTGAAGGGTCGTTCTGAAGCTCTCCGACGGGCACGTGCAGATCCGTCCCTTGCGTCAGAATGACTGAACGCTCGACGAGATTTTCCAATTCGCGAATGTTGCCGGGCCAGGCATAGCGGGAGAGCGTTTCAAGCGTCCTGGCGTGAGCCGTTTGGATATTTTTCTTCATACTAACGGCATACCGCTGAGTGAAATAGCGCACTAAGGTCGGAATGTCCTCTCGTCGTTCACGCAAGGGCGGCAAGGTGACCGGGAAGACATTGAGGCGATAGTACAAGTCGCTCCGAAACCGCTGGGCCTCCACCAAACTCTTGAGATCTCGGTTCGTGGCGGCTACCAGTCGCACATTAACGCGGACGGTCTTTGTACTGCCCAACCGCTCGAACTCTTGCTCCTGCAACACCCGAAGCAATTTGGATTGTAGCTCCAGCGGGATTTCTCCCACTTCGTCAAGAAAGAGCGTCCCTTTATCGGCCAGCTCGAATCGGCCGGCTTTTTGAGCAATAGCGCCCGTAAAAGCCCCTCGTTCATGTCCAAAAAGTTCGCTTTCCAACAGCCCGGTCGGAATAGCGGCGCAATTCAGCTTGACGAACGTGCGCTCCCTGCGGCCGCTGAGTCGATGGATAGCCCGAGCGATGAGTTCCTTACCGGTCCCTGTTTCCCCCAGGATGAGCACCGTCGAATCCGTCGGCGCCACGACTTCGACTTGTTTCAACACCTGCATTAACGCATGGCTGTCGCCGATGATATCCTCAAACCCATGCTCAATACGAAGCTCCTCTTCGAGATAGAGTTTCTCTTTCGCCAGCTTATCTTTGAGCTCGGCGATTTGTTGAAAAGCTAACGCATTCTCCACCGCAACAGCCACCTGTTTGGCGACTTGCTGGAGAAATTCTAACTCGGTGT
>NZ_JBLYIG010000129.1:0-4611 GCF_049222245.1 Nitrospira sp. BLG_2
CCATCCACCGCCTATTTAACGGGATTTCTTCAGTCTCGTGGATTTGAGGCGGAGCAAGCGGACTTGGGCATCGAGATGGTGCTGCGCCTGTTCAGCCCGGAAGGGCTACGGAATGTCTTCCGACAACTTCATGGTCAGGAAGATACTCTTCCCAAGGAAGCCCTTGGCATGATGAGAAACGAACACGCCTACGTGGAAATGATCGGACCGGTTGTCGCCTTCTTGCAGGGCAAAACTCCTGAGACTGCCGCTCGCCTGATTCAACACGGGGTGTTGCCCCAGGGCCCGCGATTCCGAGGTCGTAAGAAATTCGGGCGCTCTATATCAGTGACTGATCGGGCCAAACAATGGGCAACATTCTTTCTCGAAGATCTCGCCGATTTGGTGCAAGCCACGATTACACCGCACTTCGCCTTGAGCCGATATGCCGAGCATATCGGGCGCAGCGCCTCATCGTTTGATCAGATCGTAACCGCCTTAGCGGAGCCACCGGGTCTGACTGATGAATGGCTCCTCGATTCATTTTGGGAACACTTCAATCGCGTCAATCCATCTCTGATCGGTCTTTCCATACCGTTTCCGGGTAATCTCTATGGGGCATTCCGAATTGCAAAGGCGCTGAAGCAGCACCGTCCTGATTTGCCTGTGGCGATCGGCGGCGGCTATGTGAACACGGAATTGCGCCGGGTTGCCGACCCTCGCGTGTTCGATTATGTCGACTTTATTACGTTCGACAACGGTGAACGGCCGCTCCTCTCCTTAGTCGAACATATTTCCGGCTTGCGCCCGCGCCGATTGCTGTGCCGCACGATGTACCGTCAGCGCGATCGCGTCGTCTATGCCGATGATCCCCTGTCGCGAGACTTCACGATGGATGACATCGGCTGCCCTACCTATCGCGGCCTGGCGCTGGATCGCTACCTGACCATTCTCGACAGTACCAATCCGATGCATCGTCTCTGGTCGGAAGGCCATTGGAATAAACTCACCGTGGCACATGGTTGCTATTGGAAACAATGCACGTTCTGCGATATCGGGCTTACTTACATCAGCCGGTACGAGATGACACCGACCGAGCGGCTCATCCGGCAAATCAGGCAACTCATAGCCGAGACGGGACGGAAGGGGTTTCATTTCGTTGATGAGGCCGCGCCGCCATCGGCATTGAAGTCGCTGGCGCTTGCCCTCTTGGAGCAACAAATCGATATCACCTGGTGGGGGAATATCCGTTTTGAGACTGCCTTTTCTCCGGACCTTTGCCGCCTTCTTTCCGCCTCCGGTTGTATCGCGGTGACGGCGGGCCTCGAAGCGGCCTCCGACCGGCTACTGGACAACATGAAGAAAGGTATTACCGTCGATCAGACCGCGCTGGTCGCCGCCGGGTTCAAAGAGGCCGGCATCCTGATTCACGCCTATCTCATGTATGGTTGTCCATCGGAGACGATTCAGGAAACCATCGATTCACTTGAGCGAGTCCGCCAGCTTGTCGCGGCAGATCTTCTTCAATCAGCCTTTTGGCATCGCTTTACCGTCACTGCACACAGTCCGGTGGGGCTGAATCCCACTGCCCATGGCGTGCGCATCCTAGGGCCTGAATTTCGCGGCTTCGCGGAGAACGACCTGCTGCATCACGATGATCGAGCAGAAACGCCGACCTGGCTCGGCGAAGGGCTGCGACGATCGCTTCTGAACTATCTTGAACGGCGAGGACTCGATCTCGATGTTCGTCAGTGGTTCGATCATGAAGTTCCTCCTCCTCACGTGGCTCCCACATGGCTCACACGCCTGCTCGAGAAGCAGATGATCGATGACCGCCCGGACTTAGAACGGCGTTTCGTCTGGCTGGGTGGAGCAGTGACTTGTGAGAGGATGGGAAAGAAAGCATTCCTCAAGATTATCGGCTCCGGTCAGAATCACCTCTTCACACTCCCCGAATCAGAGGCCCGATGGTTGGAGCAATTGATTGAAGATGCCACTCCGCGGCAGGCATTGCAGACCTATCCACAAATGCGGGAGGCCTGCACACGGTTTCCTGACAGCGAATCGGCATTCAACGCCTTCCTAACCACCCCTTCGTGGGAAAAAACCCGCAATGCAGGCCTCGTGCTCGTGTAACTCTTCAATCTTTCTACGTGCCGATCACAACTCAACATTGACTCACTGTATCGGCATCGGACAATTCCATAGAAGAGGCAAAAAGAAAGAGCCGGAACCCATGCTGGATTCCGGCTCCTGTTTGGAGGAGGACACTCTCGCGACGCGAGCCGCTTAGTACTGCAGCTGCAACGCCACGTGGAACGAATCGACTTTATTTCCGGCAACGCCAGGACTAAAGGGACCGGCGGGGCCGCCCTTGGATTCTAAATCGCCGTAACGGCCATACGCGGAAATGCGTGCATTGTGCCCTGAAATGATGTAGTTCACACCATACTCCCACTCCTGCCGCATAGCGCTGTACAGAGGATCGATACTGGTGAACCGCGCATAGGGTTGGAACCGTCCGATCCCGATCTCTTGTGGAAGCAGGTACAACGCGTACACTGTCCAGGAGTGGCCGTTGAATATGCAGAAATTACAACCGGCAGGATTCGTGAAAGCCCCTACTCCGTAATTGGCCCAGTATCGCTTGAATTCTCCATTGAACGTGAACACGCCGGCATTATTTGGGAGAACTTTTTCAATCAACAGGTCTACGATAGCACCAGTATAATCAGACACATTCCCGGTGACGCTATCCCCTGCGCCATCTTTTTGATGGATCACGTTTCCCGAGATCGCGAAGATATCTCCGGCCGTTCCATAATAGGTCCCGCTCGTGTAGTAGCCCGGGTTGTCTTCATCGTTCAACAGGTTCCATTGCAAACGACCGGCATACAACAGGCTGCCGGTGGGATTCGATCCACCGCGCTGGCCCGTGAACACCGACGCCACGTACAACAGATGGGTGCCGAAGGGATGGATCTTGCCGAAGAAGACCGCGCCGTTGTCACGACCATAGAGACCGGCCTGTCCGGCGGTGCCGGCACCTGCTCCATTGGGACCGCTTGGAAAGTTTCCGCTGAAGTCAGCCGGGTTGAAGGGAGTCCGGAATCCATCGAAGGTCGCATGGTAGAACGGACCGTTCAACTCACCGCGCTCACTCGGCACCAAGGTGCGTCCGACCCACAGGTTGACCCTTTCGTTGATCTCGAATTTCCCGATCGCGTCGAGCAGCCCGATGCTGGAGTTGCCGCCAAAACTATTGGCGCCGGCGCCGACGTTGCAGTTAAAACAGTCCGTGTTGAAGGTGAACTTCACATACTTGTGAATTTGCCCGTTGATGTAGATACGAGCGTTGTCAACTTTGAAGTCGTTGCTGTAATGCCCCCCTGCGGCACCTTCTATGCTGTTGAAACTCGTGCGGATGCCCATGCCGATGGAAATCCATTTGTCATCATCGGCCTTGATCGTGCCACCAGCATAGGCACTCGGCAGCGTGGATCCCATTCCAGCTACCAGCGCGGCCATGGCTCCAGCAACTACAAACCGTTTCCACCGCCTCGCAACATGTTCCTTCATACTCATGCCCTCCCTTGTGAGTAATAAGAAACCACTGCCGACCTACCACTATGTCCAAAATCGTCCATACTTAGGAAGTCGCGCCGAGTATGCCTAAGTTATCGAAACATAGCAATATTTTTTAAAAATGTTGCGGTCATGACCAAGGGTTTTCCTTAATCGAGACGAGATTTCCCCTTAGTTCGGATCAAGGTTTACCTTAATCCAATCCAACAAACGAGAATGCTCCCTGGCGCTGGGTATCGAACGTATCAGGCGGCAGAATCGTGTAGGGCGAGTGGTTGGCAAAAAATCCTGTTCCGCTGACTGGCTAACTGATTATCCAGGGATCAGAATACCCTGACTATTCCAAATATAAACATGGCGAGAGAGATTGACAGATGTGCTCGAACGGCAAGACTTGAATTAAGGGGCAACGAGCAGGAAGCGCTGGGCGGCTTCCTGCTCATCTGCTTTTGAAGAGACCGGCGGAACTTACTTGTTAGGCTGCGGCGTATAGCGCAGATAGGGCTTCACGGTCTTGAACCCCTTGGGGAAGAGATCCTTCGCCTCGGCATCACCGACCGCAGGAGTGATGATGCAATCCTCGCCGTCTTTCCAGTTCGCCGGAGTGGCGACTTTGTACTTCGATGTCAGCTGAAGAGAGTCGATCACTCGCAACAGCTCATCGAAGTTCCTGCCGCAGGAAGCAGGGTATGTCAAGGTGAGTTTGACCTTCTTGTCCGGGCCGATGATGAAGACCGATCGCACGGTCATATTATCGATGGCGTTGGGATGGATCATATCGTACAGCGTTGCGACCTTCTTATCCGGGTCGGCGATGATCGGATAGTTCATCGTCGTCTTTTGTGTCTCATTGATATCGTTGATCCAGCCTTTGTGGGAATCCATCGGATCCACGCTGACGGCAATCACTTTTACGCCCCGTTTTTTGAACTCCTGCGAGATTTTGGCCACGGCCCCCAGCTCCGTCGTGCAAACCGGGGTGTAGTCCTTGGGGTGTGGTCGCGCAGGCGGGCGTCGGCGAGAAGCTGACCGCGGGCGACATGCTAC
>NZ_JBLYIG010000130.1:0-1772 GCF_049222245.1 Nitrospira sp. BLG_2
TCTAGAATCCTTTGGACCCCTCGGAGCCGGGCCATTGGTCGCAGAAAATTTCTATGTCGTTGAGACTTCAACCATTCTTAGGGAATGAACCCATTTTATTGTTGCCGGCTCTACTCTGGTACGAAGCTTGCGGTACCGACGCACGTAGTCGGAATCGGATCAGAAAGGATACGACGATGATGTTCATGATCTACACACTACCGATGGCCGCCATGTTGATCGGACTCGCGACCTATTGGATGGTTACCAAACTCTGGTGACCCGTTTATTTATCGAACGAGAGACGAGTCGACCCATGTTGAGCTGGTGGTGCATCTCATCTCCGATTGGTGGATTTCAACCATGCGACGGCAGGCTTATCTCAGCGCACTCTATCATTCCCGCGGATTTCAGGCCCGTCGCGCTGAACTGGACTCGGCACTGATGTTGCTCAAGGAACTGGTCTTGAAGCCTCGGGTTTCACGAGCGGGGCATGATGAAGATCAGCGGCAGGATGCCATGAACGTCACTCACACAAGGAGGGGAGCCATGACGGAGAAACGATCGGATGCGTTGTTCGGAGCGTCAACCGGGAATGGTCGCGTGTTGGTCGTGGATGATGAGCCGGATATCAGAAAGGTCGTCCGGATGACCTTGCAAAAGGCCGGCTACGACGTGCTCGAAGCCGAGAACGGCGAGAAGGCCATTGAAATCATCAACACAGGCGAAAACCGCCTGATGCTCGATGTCCTGGTCTGCGACATCCGCATGCCGAAGATCAACGGCGTGGAGGCCATCGCCTACTTCCGGAAGAACTACAAGCGCGTCCCCATCATCGTCCTGACCGGATTCCCGGACACCGAGATGGCCGCGACGTTCCTGCGCGACGGCGGGATCGTGGACTATCTCGTGAAACCGGTAGAAGGCGAGAAGCTCAAAGCCGCCGTGGCTCGCGCGATGGAGCAGCGCGAAGTCGCCTCTTTGTAACGTGGCACTCCCTTGTCGGATTCCCCTCCTGCGAGGAGCACCCCGCTCCTCGCATGGTGTGGGAATGTTCCGGGCTTAACCACGCCGGCCGGTCACAGGGGGTATCATGGGTAGCCCGAACTACGAGCAGATGAAGGTTGCCATCCTCGGCGCGGGAAAGGGCGGCTCGCGGCTCTTGGAAGTGTTGAGTCAGCTCCCGGGGGTGCAGATCTGCGGCGTGGCCGACAAGAACCCGAACGCGCCGGGGCTGCGCCGAGCGCTCGATCTGAACATTCCCGTCAGCCAGCATGTGACGGACTTCATCGGCAACCACGGCATCAACTTGATCATCGATGTCACCGGCGACCCGGCCCTGCCGCGGATCATCGCCCAACACAAATCACCGGGAACGGAAACACTGACCGGGGCCGCCTCCAAGCTGCTCTGGCACCTGATGCAGCACGAGTCGCAGCTCCAGGCCGAGGTGTCGCACACCGACAAGCTGGCGGCCATCGGCTCCTTTGCCGCGGGCATCGCCCACGACATCAATAACCCGCTCTACCTCATCCTGGGGCTCGCGGAAGACCTGATGGAGCAAACCGACCCGGCGGTCGTCCGGCAACATGCCCGGGACATCATCGACGCGGTCAAACGCACCAGCCGCATCTGCTCGGATCTGACGCGCTACGCCCGGCGCGCGGACGACCAGGGAACGGCCCCTGTGGACGTACACGCCAAGCTCGACGAGGCCGTCAAGATCGGGCGCTATGCCCTGCTCTTCCAGGACATCGTCGTGCAGAAAGCCTACGGAGCCGTCCACGCCACCG
>NZ_JBLYIG010000131.1:0-1727 GCF_049222245.1 Nitrospira sp. BLG_2
AACCTGCTCGGCCGTGGATGTATTCACACCGTTCTTGAAGTACTGCGATTCAATTTCCGAGCAAGCCACTGATATTCCTAACAGAATGACTGCGTAGAAACCTCGCATGAGTTTGCTCATTGAAGATGTCCTTCTTGATCAGACTCAATCGGAAAACGAATGCGATGTCGCAACCCTGATGAGATATGAACATTCCCCGCATGATCCACGATCACGGCCTCGACATCGGGGAGGCGTTCGACTAATTCCATCCCACGCTCAGGTCCCATGACAAATACGCCGGTGTCAAGGCCATCGGCCCATATACCATCCTTTGCAATGACGGAAACGCTTTGACACGCACGGGCAGGCTGCAGTGTAGAAGGATCCAGGATGTGATGATAACGAATTCCGTCACGGTCAAAAAACTTCTCATAGTCGCCCGCGGTTGAAATTGCTTCGTCCTGCAAATCGATAAAAGCCAGAACTGCCCCTTCTTTGCGAGGATGCTGAATCCCAACAGCAAATTTCCTCTCACTTGGTAACCGACCGAATGCTTTAATGTCTCCAGAGAGCGCCACTACTCCGGCATTAGCGCCCGCCTTCCTCATCGCTGTCACCGCCTGATCTGCCGCATATCCCTTTCCGATACCTCCAACGTCGATCCGCATCCCGGGCGTTTCGAGGAAAATCGTGCTGGATTGTACATCAAGATGCAGGCCGCTAAGCAGTGTCAGTGCCTTCAGCGTATCAAGTTCCTCTGGCGATGGAATGTCTTGGTGCTCAGAGACATTCCAAGCATCGACAGCGGGACCTATGGCAATGTTGAACCCGCCATTGGTCATCTCCGCCACCTGTAGTGATCGCTCGACGACCGCAACAGTCTCCGGACTCACGCGAACCGGCCCTCTTCCCGCTGAAGCATTGACCAAAGAGAGTTCACTCGTGCTGATCCAGGTACTCAGCAACTGCTCAAGGCGCTTGATTTCAGAGAATCCGGCATCGATCGCAGTATTCGCTGCATTGTCTGTCGGCGCCAGTGCTGTGATCGTCACAAGCGTCCCCATGTGCAACTGGGTTCGCTTTTTAAGCACCGGTATAGATGGGGATAACCAATGAGTACACCCGGCAAGCATCGCAACAACAAGAAGGAAATCCCGCAGCCGCTTCGTGAGCTTGGATGGCATATCCAGGAACTTGTAGCACAGTTTCCATGAGAATACGCGGGGTAACGCCGACAGGACTTCATCTCATTTTTCTTTCAGCTTTCCGTTAGTACCACTTGACAATTCGAAGCAATTCAGGACATTAATAACCGTTCTCAATTTCATTTAAGGGCTCCACGGCTCCATGATTGCCACCGGCACGCCACCCCATGAGCGTATTCAGAACGACGAAACGCGTTGCGAGTGCGGCCAACTCATCGCCAAGGTGAAGGATGCCGGGCTGGAACTCAAATGCAAGCGATGCAAACGCATTGTCATTATCCCCTTCGCTGCAATCGAAGGCTGGACGGGACAATCGTCCAGATGAAAGGAGGATTCGTATGGTCGGAACCTATAGGTAGCTCTTAGGCACCATAAACAAGACCAGAGACCTTTGCGTCCCGAGTCAGACCACCATTGCTTCAAACCATCGTTACTCAAGGAGGTTCGCAATGCGGATCGGGGCAATCCTTGGGGCTCTGGTTATCGCCAGCCTGCCGGTCATGCCGGCATGGGCGGAAAACATGACTCCGGAGGAAATTC
>NZ_JBLYIG010000132.1:0-3646 GCF_049222245.1 Nitrospira sp. BLG_2
ATTTGAGGAGGCCTTGTACGGCATCCTGCTACCGCTGCAAATTCGGGTCGGCCAATTATGGCATGACGGGCGACTCAACGTGGCGGTCGAACATTACGTCACTAATCAGGTTCGCCAAAAACTGTTCGCGGCCATGAGCCACCTTCCGGTGCATGACGAAGGACTGAGCGTGGTTGTGGCCTGTCCGGTGGGCGAGTTTCATGAGGTAGGGGCTCAAGCGGCCGCCTATATTTGTGCCTCACGCGGCTGTCAGACCTACTATCTCGGGGCGAATGTGCCTATCGACCAATTGGCGATATTCTGCAGGCAGACCGACCCGAACGTCCTGCTGCTGTCGGTGACTACACCGGTCCCGGCTCATGAATGGTCTTCCTGGATCGCAACGCTTTGCGATCTCATGACTCCGCGTCGAACCATACTGATCGGAGGTGCAGGTGCGCAGTCCCTAAGTCTTCCTGAGGCGGCACGACGCATCGAGATTCTCAGCGACCTTCCGGCCCTTCAGCAGCGCCTGGCTGTCCTTATGGCGAAGCAATCGGCGCACGTTCGGTGAGATAACAGGACGAGAGCAGCTTATGATCGACAATTCCGACTATTCTTCCTAATTTGCTTATCTCATGAACCTCCGACATCATGCGCGAATTGTTTATAGCTGGAGCACCTCTTCGCTAATGTTACAGGGAAAAGACATCCACTCATGCAAATGCGCCGGAAAGTCTCGAGCCATCGCCATTGTGATCACTGCCATCGTATCGTTGACGTTGAATGGTGGCTCGACTTGTGGTTGGGCCTCGCCTTTCGATAAGCGGTTCTCAGTAGAGTTTGAAACGGGAGCGGTGTGGCAGTCCCGAAACGAAATCCATATCCCAGACAACGCTGAAGGAACGCGGTTCTCACTGGCCGACCTACAGGATAGCTCGCCCAATGTGCACCGGAGAGTTGAGGCCATATGGAAACTGTCAAATCGTCATTTTTTGAGGTTCGTGTACGCCCCGCTCAACTTCTCAGACACCGGCACCTTTGCGTCTCCGGTCTTGTTTGCCGGGGGAACCTTTACGCCAGGCACAACTGTCGACACGAAGTACAAGTTGATTCATACCGAGTGACGTACCGCTATCAGTTTTACGAATCCGAGCGATGGAGGTTAAAACTCGGGGTGACGGCCTTTGTTCGAGATGCGAAAGTCGAGCTGAGCCAACAAGGAGTAACGGCATCCGACAGCGACATCGGGGTGGTGCCATTGCTGAGTGCCAATATAGAGTATGCACTCGCGCCTCGCTGGACAGCCTTGGTGGATTTCGACGGTCTCGTGAGTCCCCAAGGGCGGGCCATCGATGCAGCGGCCAAGATTCGCTATGACCTTACAGATAAGTGGTACGTCTCTGCCGGCTACCGTGTATTTGAAGGGGGAGTGGATAATGACGAGCGGTTCGCATTTGCATGGTACAACTTCGCAGTAGTTTCACTGGGCGTTCGATTCTGAGCCCGGCTTTAATAAACTTACATTTTGTAATCCATCGCTTCTCTGCAGCGAAAGCGGAACATGTGAACCTTACAGACTCTGGCATCTCCTGCCTCGCTCTATTCAGTCTCAGTCTCTTGGGCATCCTGTCCGCTGAAAGACATTCGTTCCACTGCGTGAGTACAGGCATATGGCGTTAGCGTGAAACTTCGCTGAGTCATAAAATAATTCGATGGTCCAGTACTTGCTGCAACTACTTTCACATATACGTTCTACGAAGATCACCGAGGCAGTTTATGTCTACATCTTGAATATCGCGATGTATGAACAAGTCAAAAGCGGCTTGACCAGTAGCGCAGCGGTGGCCGTCGCGGCGGCCATCTGCGGGCGACTGGAACATGGCGCCGCTCTAAAGCCGATCAATGGCATCAGCCACATTCTTTGGGGACCTCAAGCCGGAAAGGTCAACACCATCAGTGCTAAATACACGTTGGCTGGATTGGCGCTCAATACCGCCGCCTGTGGGTTTTGGGCATGGTTATATCAGCGGACTTCCCGCGCGTCAGCTTCTGAAGCGGCGGTGGGGGCAATGAGTGTTGCCGCGCTCGCCTATGTCACAGACTACCACCTGATCCCGCGCCGCTTCACGCCGGGATTCGAGTTGAGCCTGCCCCGACGTAGTTTCCCCTGGATTTACGCAGCACTTGCTGCGGGACTCTTGCTGCCTCATCTCTTGGAGAATCAAAGAAAATGATCTCTGTCGGTCGATACACCATAATTGCCGTCTTGTGCGGCTCCATCTATGTCCCATCTGTATATGCCAAGGACGCCGGCGTTCCTCATGACGATCGCCATGTCAAGGAATCTCACAGTCAGGTCTCAGGAGCGAAAACCATACGTGGCCGTGTCATCAAAGCTGAGGAAGGCTCCCTGACGATCGAAGAAGTAAATGATAAAGAAACCGTGATTACGATTGACCCTAAGACAAGAACCAACCACAATTTCCATCCCGGCGACCGTATCACCGCGACTGTAACGCAGCAAGGACGAGCAGTGGAAGTTCAAAAAGAAGGAAAACCGGAGCCATGAGCGCACTGAAAGGCGGTAATACAGTCCATGAATGAAAAGTTGAAAAAGAACGATAAGGTGCAATGGAAAACGTCCCAAGGTCCGACTACGGGACGCGTCGTAAAGAAATTGACCTCAACAAAAAAAGTAAAAGGCCACAAGGCAAAAGCATCCGCCGGTCATCCTGAATATCTCGTGCGAAGCGAAAAAAGTGGAAAGACAGCCGCTCATAAGCCTGGCTCGCTTAGGAAGAAAGGGAGATCATGATCATTTATAGGTCAAACCATCCTGAAGAGACGATGCCGGAGAACGCTTGGTGGGAGACGCGCGCGGTTGTGAATGCGACGGATGCGCCGCGACGATCGATCGCTTGCACAATCGGTCGTGGCCCAGCTCACTGATTGGTTTGGAACACAGGTGGCGCGATGGAAATTTCTGCGGTGTTATCGAATTCCCCATGCGCTGCCTAGTCAACAGCCTGACATGATTGACAAAATCCCTGATACGGTTCGTCTACGCGGCGGTCTCTTCATCTGTGGCGACCATCGATAAAATGCCACGATTAACGTCGCGATGGTTCGGGACGAAAAAGCGGTGGAAGCCGTCCTGTCAAACCTCGAGTTTTAAAGCAGGCGATGCCGCGAAACGGTTCAATAATCAACTTAAACAAATCCTTCTTCGAAGCAGAGCCATTCCGTTTCATAATTTTAATACACGGTAGTACCAGAGTATGCCTAGTTTCATCAGCGAACGCTTCTCATAATTCCCCTCTCTCGGGAATCTTCTAGTCGTCAACTACTTTTATAGACGGTAAAAAGAACGATGATGTTGTCACAAGGGCAGCATCGTAACGCTTTCCTACGGCAACCGAATGTAGAGCGATGAACATCCGACTCAAACCTCTTAATGAACAGGTCATCGTGGTCACCGGCGCTTCCAGCGGCATCGGCCTTGTGACGGCTCGCATGGCCGCTAGGCGCGGTGCTCGGTTAATGCTGATCGCCAGAAACGAGCAAGCGCTTCAACAGGTCATTCGGGAAATCAACGGCCAAAGGTCGAATGGCGGCGTCGCCGATTTCGTAGCGGGAGATGTGGCCGATGAAGCCGTGGTTCGGC
>NZ_JBLYIG010000133.1:0-2099 GCF_049222245.1 Nitrospira sp. BLG_2
CAGCGACGAGTTGGAGATGGAGGGCGAGATCGAAGAAGACGACGTCCAAGAAGAATTGGATCTCGACGCCGATGATGATGGAGATGAGCTGATCAACAAATCCGAAGATTTGTTGGACGACGATTACCGACACAACTGATGGCTTGCCTTCAGTGAGTATCCCGGCCGCATCTATAGTACGCCCGTTCGATGCAACCCGGCATAGCGGAAGCCCAGGGGTGTAGGTCTGAATTGTTCATCGCTTCGACAGAACGCCGCTGGAACATCGTTCCAGCGGCGTGTCTCACTACCTGCTGAATGTTTCGTTACTCTCCCTTTGCCATGCGGATGGAACTTCGCTTTACGTCTGCTCATTTGGCACACATGCTAATCTTCTGAAGCGGATGCGATCTCGTTGCTACGCGGCTTTGGCGCTACTCGGCACCATAATTACTTGTATTACATGTCCGTACAAAGCCGATGCCGTTTGCGTTGCCGAGGCCTTCGCGGCTGGGATTGAGGCGGGTCTTGTGATGCATCTTTTGCCCAGCTGTACGCCGGCTGAGCGGGAAGCCCATGCCGTGCGTGGCGAAGCTGTTATGGACGCGGTCGCCAAGGGGCGTCCTGTCGATCTCCTTGGTGTGATTGTGCGCGGGGATCTTATCTTCGATCACCTTGCCGTACGGGCAACGCCGCGTTCGCCGATACCTGCGCCGGAGAGAGCGAATCAAGCGGATCGTGTCGTTGATAACGGGCAGCGAGTCGTTCGAGAGGCACTGAGCATAAGAGATTCCATAGTGTCGGGCGCAGTGCGCCATCGGTCAGCCGACGGCACGCTCTGGTTTGAGAGGCCTGTGAGCTTTCACGGATCTCATTTCAAGGACGGTGTGGATCTTTCGCGGTCGGTCTTTCAGGAATCGGTCGACCTTTCCGCCGCCACATTTGATAGAGAAGCCTATTTTGTTCAGGGACAGTTCGCTCAGCGGATGGACTGCCGGGAGACCAAGTTTGGCCCCAGCACCAGGTTTCATCGGTCCGCATTTCGTGGATCGCTGGATTGTACCAGTGCACTTTTCGACGGCATGGCGGAGTTCCTTGAAGTAGAGTTTGAGCAGCCGGTGGTATTTGAGCGGGCCAGGTTCGGCCTGGGGACTGGATTTTCCGGGAGTCGATTCAAGAGTCGGGTCAGCTTCAGTGAAGCAATCTTCAGCCGTGAGGCGTTCTTTGGATTTGCGGCCTTTGAAAATAAAGTGGAATTTGCCGGTGCGCAGTTTCTAGGATCAGCGGATTTTTCTAACGCTGAATTCAGGCAACAAGACGATCTTGCAAAGGCACGTTTCGATCAAGCCCCGCTCATGGCCCAAACGAAGCGGCTTGAGTCAACTCCGCCTGTCGGCATTTTAGAAACCAGGAACGGGCAATATGCTCTCACCTTGATCTTTCTCGTCGTGGCTGCCTTGCTTGTAGCCTATGCCGTAAGACTTAAATGAAGAGCAATCAAGATCGCTCAATATCCCCAATATATAGAATCTGGCTTGCCCGTTACCCCATAAGTTGATATAAAGACGCCGTGGACTCTCAAGCCGAAGAATTTGAGCAAACAGAGCTCCCCTACCAGGTTCGCATCGAAAATTTCGAGGGCCCACTCGATCTGTTATTGCATCTCATCAAGAAGAATGAAATCAATATCTATGATATCCCGGTCGCGATGATAGCTCAGCAATACCTTGAGTATCTGGATGCCATGGAGGAACTCAATCTCAACGTGGCGGGGGATTTTTTAGTCATGGCGGCGACGTTATTGCAGATCAAATCCAAAATGCTGCTTCCGGCGGATGAGACGGCCGACGACGACGAAGAGGGGCCTGACCCACGGGAAGAACTCGTTCGGCGGTTGCTGGAATATAAGGCCTTCAAAGAAGCGGCACGTCAGCTCGATGACCAGGAAAAGATATGGCGTGAGGTCTTTTGGCGTGAGCAAGCTCCATTGGTCGAAGAAGTTGATGAGGATCTTCCGTTAGAAAATGTCTCGCTGTTTGATCTGGTCGATGCGCTCAAGGAAATCCTGGAGCGGAATCCGAGCAGCCGACTCATCGAGATTGTTCCCGACAATCTCACGG
>NZ_JBLYIG010000134.1:0-5787 GCF_049222245.1 Nitrospira sp. BLG_2
TCCATCTTGAACCATTGCGATCTACTGCTGACTGGGAAACAATCCTCTCGGCGGCGCTCCTGCTCCTGTTTGCGTGTTCGGCTTCAACAGGAGCCGGACCCGGTCGGGGATGATCCGGTTCAAAGGAGGGTCAAGACGTTCGTCGCTGACCCTGATCCCTCCGGTCAACGAATCGACCGCCAGCCCCAAGAGATTATTCTTCGCATCCATCAGATATATCGTGACCGGTTCGATCCGCCCGTTGGCGAAGAAGGACACGTCGACTCGTCCGGAAAAATGTTTGTCTTGTCCCACGGATACCTCGGTCAGTCGAATCGATTCAGGCAGAGAACGAGGCAGCTTCCATGCCGGATCGAGCGGAAGCCGTTCTTCCTTGCCCTCCACCATCATCATCCAGTAGGTTCCCCGATCCATATCGAGATAGAGCTTCAGGGGTTGTTGGCTGGTGGTAGCCAGGCCTTGAAATGTTCGAAGGACACCGATGAGTTTCCGTCCGGTAGAACTCAGATCCTCATCAAGACTGAACCGAGGGAAGACGACCACCACGACCAGGGTCAGGAGAAACAGGACAATCAGCATTTCCAAGATGGTAAAGCCTGCTGACGAAGGTACGCGATGATGTCCACGCCGTGCCGAATAAGGCATGGCAGGTCTGTGGACGGCCGCGAGACGGTGTGCATCCGGTGTCTTCGCGAGGCACAAGGCATGAAGAGAGAGCGGCCACGCTTGAACCGAATGCTCGATGGCCGATGTTCGATGACGAGTGGCCACTGATTTCCTATTCTTTGTCGAGGTTCCAGTTCGTGATATCGGCGTTCACGCCCTCACCGCCGACCTCGCCGTCCGTCCCGAGGGAGGTAATCTCATACTCCACTTTGTACTCTCCTTTTTGAACCGGGCTGAGATACTTATACGGATTGCCCCAAGGATCTTCCGGAAGCTTCGGCAAGTACCCTCCGATTTTCCATTTCTTCGGAACCACGCCGACGGAGGGTTTTTCAACAAGGGCCTTGAGGCCCTGTTCCGTGGTGGGGTAGACACCGTTATCCAGTTTGTAGAGTTGTAGCGCTCCCTCGATATTTCGAATCTGGACTTTGGCCGCCGTGCGCTTGGCATCATCCGTCCTACCCATGATACGCGGAACGACCAAGGCCGCGAGAATGGCCAAGATGGCCACGACGACCATGATCTCGATGAATGTAAAACCGGCTGAGTTTGCCGATGCCCGTTGCCTCAGGCAGGCGATGAAGCGAAGCACCCGGCTGCTTTCGCTCATGATGGGCTGACACTGCTTTTCCGGATCGGTCATCGTGAGTCCCCCTTTATCTCGTTTCACGCTCTTCCTCTACCATGTTTCGGATCGCCTCCTTAGTGGACCATCTGCCCCATCTCGAAGATGGGTAACAGAATCGCGACGACGATGAAGAGGACAACGGCACCCATGGCCAGGATCATGATCGGCTCCATAAGCGAGGTCAAGCGGGCGATGACCCGCTCCACTTCACCGTCGTATATTTGACTCACCCGGCGCAACATCTCCTCCATCTCACCGCTTTTTTCACCGACGGCGATCATATGAGTGACCAGGGCAGGAAATTCACCGCTTCGCTTTAGAGGATCCGCGATCGTTTCCCCTTCGCGGATGTTCTGCCGTGCCGTTTCAACCGTTTCTTCAAGGATCCTATTGTTCATGACGCGCTTCGAGACATCCATCGCGTCGAGCAATTGAACCCCGCTGGCCAGCATTGTCGCCAGCGTGCTGGTGAGCCTGGAAATCGACACCATGCGGGCGACGTCCCCGATCAACGGCATCTTTAGTATTAGCCGGTCTGCCGTCATGCGACCGGCTCCGGTCCGGATGAAGCGTCGCGTCGCATAGAGGCCTCCGAGCACGAGCCCGACCAACACCATCCAGTAGTCGGCAAAGAACTGGCTGACCGACATCAAGGCGACCGTCGGCCATGGTAGTGCTTGCTTCTGTTGAGCGAACACGAGCGTAATTTTCGGGACGACAAACGTAATGAGAAAAAAGAGAATGACCGACCCAATCACGAGCATGATGACGGGGTAGAGCATTGCATTGGTGACCTTGTTCTTCAGGGCAAGTTGTTTCTCCAAGAACTCCGCGAGCCGGAACAAGATTTGATCCAGCGATCCACTGGCCTCGCCGGCTCGTACCATGTGAACGTAGATCGGAGAAAAGTCCTTCTCGTATGTCTCTAAGACCACACTCAACGCTTTCCCCCCCCTGATTTGTTCCCGGATATCGGCCAGGAGGGCCTTGATGGGTTTCTTCTCGGCCTGGTCCACCAACACGCCGAGGGCTTCAATCAACGGGAGCCCGGCCACGAGCAATGTCGCAAATTGCCTGGTCATCAATGCAAGGTTGGTTGAGGAGAGGGTAGCCGATCGGCCGATGGCTCGCTCGGTACGGCTGGAGGTTTTTTCTTGCGATCGACTTGGCGCTTGGCCCTGCTCCACGACGTCGGTCGGATAGACCCCATTCTTTCTCAATTTGAGGCGGGCGACTTTGACGTTCTCCGCGTCGATGATCCCGGTCGCGGCCCCGCCATCGCTCCGGTAGCCCTGATATTGATAGACCGGCATGATCAGCAGACTCCGGACGCATCGGGCTTGACCGACGGGCACCGGACCGTCCAAGAGGAAATCGACTGGAAGAGGCGGACGGCGCGTCGATGCCGCATTATTCGACTTCAATTTCCTGTTGAGTGATCCGCATGACCTCTTCCAGCGTGGTACGGCCTTGAATGACTCGCTCGGCCCCTTCCTGCTTTAACGTCACCATGCCCTTGGCGATCGCCGCTTGTTTGATGGCGGTAGAGTCCGCCTTGCTTCCGATGAGCCGACGGATCTCGTCGTCCAGCACCATGAGCTCAAAAATGCCGGTACGGCCCCGATAGCCGGTTTGGGAACAGGCCGCACAGCCGGCTCCTCGATAGAGGGTGATGTCCGAACCGGGCGGCACGTCCAAGCGACTGAGTTCTTCTTCGCTCGGGCGATAGGGACGCTTGCAGTCCGGACAGATCCGTCTCAGCAGCCGTTGGGCCAGAACGGCGACGACGGATGAAGCCACCAGAAAGGGCTCGATTCCCATGTCGATCAGGCGTGTGGGCGCGCTGGCGGCATCGTTGGTATGCAGGGTGGAAAATACCAGATGTCCGGTGAGGGACGCGTGAATGGCGATCTCCGCCGTTTCACGGTCGCGAATCTCGCCGATCATGATGACGTCGGGGTCTTGCCGGAGAATCGAGCGCAGCCCGGCGGCAAACGAGAGATTGATTTTCGGGTTCACTTGCATTTGCCCGATGCCGAGCAGTTGATATTCCACCGGGTCTTCGACCGTGATGATGTTCTTGTCCGGCGCATTGATGTGGCTCAACGCGGCATAGAGGGTCGTGGTTTTGCCGCTTCCAGTGGGACCGGTCACGAGAATAATCCCGTGCGCGAGCTGGATCAGCTGATGGATCACGGCGAGCCGCTCTTTCGAGAAGCCCATTTCCGAGAGATTCAGGAGGCGATTTTCTTTCTCCAGCAATCGCAACACGACCCGTTCGCCATGTGAGGTGGGTAACACGGAGACTCGAAGGTCGACGTCTTTTCCGGAGGTCCGAATGGCGAATCGGCCGTCTTGCGGCAAGCGTTTCTCGGCAATGTTGAGGCCGGACATGATCTTCAATCGCGCGATAATGCTGGCTTGCAAATGTTTTGGCGGCGTCAGAACCGGGTACAGCACGCCGTCAATGCGGTATCTGACCACCAACCCGCGCTCGAATGATTCGAAGTGGATGTCGCTCGCCCGCTGTCGAACGGCCTGAAACAGTACCGAATTGACCAATCGAATGATCGGGGCCTCGTCGGTGGCATCCAGCAAGTCTTGCGGCTCGTCGAGTTCATGCGCGAGCTGGTCGAGACTCTGGTTTGCCGCGATGTCCTCCATCACTTGTTCCGCGCCGGCAGGATTGGCGATTTCGTCGTAGGCTCGGTTCAGGCAGGCCAGCAGCACGACACTGGTGGTCAAAACCGGTTTGACCGGTTTGCCCAACAACAATCGAAGATCGTCGAGCGCGACGGTTTCCAGTGGATCGGTCGACGCGGTCAGAATGGCTCCTTCCTCATATCGAAGCGGCAAGACACGGTATCGTCGGCAAAATGCGATGGGCACCTTCTTGATGAGCTCGTGATCCACATGGGTGGTGTCGAGATGAGGCATCCAGGACATCTCAAATTGTTGGGCGAGAGCCTCCAACAATTGCTCTTCCCGCAGTAAGCGCAAATGCAGGAGCACTTCTCCCAACAGGCCGCCTTTCTCCTGCTGGTAGGCTAAGGCCTCCTCGAGTTTTGCGTCCAAGAGGTTGAACTTTTCTCCGAGAATGCGTCCCAACAGAGGGCGACGAACACTAGGAGTGGGCGGATCGTTGTCGAGTCGTTCGGCCAATTTCCCCTGATCTCTCATGCATAGAGACGAGCGCCATCATCGTCGTTCTCCCATGACGCTTTCGCCTCGGTCGTAAAGATACTCTCCCTTGCGACGGCCTGGCAAGGACACCTCGAATTCCTTATATGACATCCGGATCGGACGCTCCAACCTACACGAGTTCTTACTCCGGAGAGACCCTAACAGGAGAGGAGCCATTCACCCGGCATTGGAGCCGGTGAATACGTCGTAAGGGCTCCATGAAGACTCAGCTTGGTCAAGCTGAGAACGGCGAGGAGGTCGCGGTCGAAGAACGCCTGCCGACCTCTGTCTCAGCGAAGCTCGTACGTAATCGTTGAGCGCTGATTATTCCGCAGCACGTCGAGCTTGACAATCTGCTCATTCTTGAGTTGTTGCAGTAAATTCAACATGGTACCGGGATCGCGAATGTCGACTCCGTTGACGCGCTGCAACACATCTCCCGTTTTGACCCCGATCTTTTCGTAGAAACTGGTCGGGGCGATGTAGTCCAGGCGAAACCCGTTGATGGTTCCGTTCACCGTATAAGGAGCGGCTCTGGCCTGGGATAAGAGTTTCGGCAAATCGCTCATGGCCTGCTCCACTTCGCGGCGGTCGACGACTTTTCGTAGTGAACCGCCGGCTGTCTGCGTCTGGACGGCAGACGACGCGGGACCAGCGGAACCGCTGGAAGCCGTCGGGTTATCCAACAGCGCCAGCTCCAATAGTTCCTCGACGTTGCCTTGGCGGACAAGAATTCCGCTCCGCCGAATCTCACTCACTTCTCCCAGATCGAGTACTTGGTCATGGACGCGATACAACATCTGCTGTTTGGATGACAGCTCTTCGACGATCGCAAAGCGTTGATCACCGAATACGACGCCGATCAAGCGAATCCTGGCCGTCAGGCCCAGCGAAGCGCGAACCGGGGCACCGGACGGGCCTCGCCTATCGGAATTCGCGAGTCCACCCTGAGGCGCGGCAGGAAGGAGGAAGAGGCCGCTGGCACGTACATCCTCCGCTGCCTGAGTCGGCGAATAGGACGCGAGCAATGAGGAGCCCTTCGATCGTTCCTCAGCGGGCCCGGCTGGATGCACAGGGATCACATAGAGTGCCTCGGCAATAAAGGCATTGATGGAATGGGCGATCAAGAGTCCGCACAGGACCAGACAGAGGAATAGGCCGATGCGGCGCATTCGTTGTGGAGGAATGGCTGCCACGATATTGTCTCTGGGTTTACCTCTCGGCATAGTACCTGGTCAGCGGGCATAGTCGCAAGAATCTAGTGCAACCGGTCTTTTTGCATGATGAGTAGACAAATCGTCTGAAGCGGG
>NZ_JBLYIG010000135.1:0-3559 GCF_049222245.1 Nitrospira sp. BLG_2
TTCCGCTCGCTCCAATGCCGCACTGCTTTGCTGATATTGGCCCGCGAGCTGCAGCACCATTCCCCGATCCATTTCATACAGCAATCGCCCCTTTGCTCCGTATTCTTTCTCAGCTTGCTCGACGATCGCCGCGGCCCGTTGGGGATTACCGGCAAAGAGGCTTTGTTCAATGAGGAAGTAGCGATTGGCGGAAGGACCACACCCGGTTAAGAGCACGAGAACGGCAAGAAACGGCAGTAAGGAGATCGGCCCGTGGGCACAGCGTGGAAGGAATGGATTCAACAGCGTCGCGGAACTAAAAGACGGTGCGTTTCTTTTCAACCACCTTCTTGATCTTCTTCTGCCCGTACCAGACTTTCGCATTGTTCTCCAGATCGATCATCTGGAGATCCACTTGGTAGAAGATCGCCTTGGTTCCCTCGGCTTCGTCGAGAATAGTGGCGATCGTACCCTTCATCATGAAATCGGCCCCGATCTCTTTTCCGGGAGCTGTTTGCGTGTCTTCGCGAGCGTAGATGGCTTGCTCTTTCCGCTCGGTTCGAACTTCATCCCGCTCGCCTTTGCCGGCCACGAACGTGACTTTCTGGGAATTCGTGAGTTCTCGCTCCAAATCCGTGATGAAAGTTTGTACGCTGATATGTTCATGGCTGCTGTTCAGGACCGTCCCCACGACCACGACGGGTTGCCGCTGGTTGGCCTTTTCAAAATTCCCGAGCCAGGGATATTGCAACGCATCCTTGACCATCGCTTCGGCGACCATACGCGAATCCGTGTCATTCCACCGACCGCTCAGATCCGTAACGACTCCGGCATCGACACGGGTCACCTTTGTTTCGTGTCCACATCCCGACAACGCAAGGACGACACTCACTGTAGCGACAAGCGACGGACGATGCTCCCGGATCACCATAAACCTCGGAAAAAAGTGGACATCATTTTCATGTCGTTAGCGAACGCCTCTCCTTTCCTCTTCCTGTTCCAACCGTTCGAACAGACGGTCGGCATTCCTTTTCACATAGTCCCGGACCTCTTTATTCAGCTCCTTGGCCTGTTCCAAGTTGTTCTTCATATCCTCCAAACTCAGCTTGGTCAACACGTAATAGGTGTTGGTCTTGGGATCCATGTACTGATCTATTTTCCGAACTCCGCTGAGCGTAACAGTCGTGATGGTCTTGATGGCCCGCTCGACATGCTGCTCCTCTGTATTGCGGGTAAAATCTCCGGCGGTCGTTGAGGCCGCATAGTCTCTCATCAGATACCCGGTATAGGTCTCAAATGTCTTAGCGATTTCAGCCCTCCCGCGATTCTCAGCCGTATCCCATGCAAGCGGCGCATTACGGACTCCCGCGACCGCCCCCACGCCATAAAAAGCTTTGCTGTCTTTTTCATTATAGGCCCCGGACCCCTTTTCAACCCATTTAGGAGGACCGCCACAAGCCGCCAGTCCCATGGCGAGAAGGATCGCAAGACCAGGACCGACCAGCCCTGAATGAAGCGCGTGTGACCGGATCATACAATCCTCCTTGAGGTGAATAAGTATATTAGCTTATGTAAAATATCCCGGGAAGAAATGTTAGAATCATGCTAACATGGGCCCTGGTATCAGTCAACGCAACGCCGGCTTCGAGCAGTCTCATCATGGAAGGGAGGACCTGTGGCAGACATTCAGATTGACGACGGCATCATTAAAATTCTGAACCTTGAAATTCAAGATCCCAAGGCTTCGGCGGTACTCGCTGCCTACCCCCAGGCACGCTGGGCGGAAATTACCCGTCGGGCGGTCAAGATCGGCCTTGGATACTTGAAAGGCGGCGAGAACGATTAAGGAACCGGAGAGTGATCAGCTTGGGTGACGGCTGCTCGGGCTCGATCATGGGTGCCGCCTAGTTCCAAGTACCGGCGAAACGCCTCCACGGACTTCGGTGGATCATGAAGATGATCGGCATACAGGGTCCCCAACGCGAAGTAGACATCTTGATACGTGTTGTTCACGCGCAAAGCTTCTCGAAAGGCGGTCTCAGCTTCCACAAACATTCCGCGTTTTTCGTGAATCAATCCCAGTATATAAAACGAATCGGAATTTTCCGGCGCATATTTCACGGCAAGAAGGCCGGTCGCCAAGGCCTCATCGAGGTTAGGCACAACTTCCAGCCGGACATAACTCTTGAGAACGTACGCATCGCCGTAGGTCGGATCGTAGCCGATCGCGCGATCCAGTCGCTCTAATGCTTCTTCCATCGATTTCCCTTCCTGTAGCAGCGCAACGGCGCGTTCGTAGTGAGCCCTCGCCGCCTGTTGCCGCTCAGAAGGAGTCTGAGGACCGGCTCCCAGCGTAAACGTCGACCTTCGTCCTTCGATCAATGCCGTATCTCCATCACCGTCGATCCGTAGACTCGATGGACGTTGCGTACCACTGGAAGCCGCCTCGACTTGCCGCACGAGATAAGTCCCCAACTCGGAAGCCATGAGCCAGCCATTTCCGTCAAGATCGGCATCACCGGACAGTCCGGCCAATAGTGCCTGCACAAAGCGGCTGCTCTTCTCGGCGCGAACAGTGGTCTCTCCTTTACTTGCCGCACTAATGACTTGGACCGCACGCCGATCCATATCCGCTTCCGGCGCCAGTCTCCCTTCCAATGAAAGCTCCGGCGGCGCAGTGGTCTCCCATCCGAATACGGGCGCATCGAGAATCAGGAGCGTGTGCTTGGAAGCCGACCGCCTTGTAAATTCTTTTAGGTGCTCAACCGTGATCGACTTCGCTGCGTTATTGACCTGTGCGTCAAACGGCACAAGATACCCGAGATCTTGCCCGTCGGGATCCTGCATAAACCCGGCATGGCCCACATAGAAGATGACGAGTCGATCCATGCGTCCAACTTTTCTCGGCAACATGTCGTTCAAAAGCTGATGAAGGCGTCGCGAGCTGGCATCCTTGTCGTAGAACTCAAACACCTCATCAAACCCCAACCGCCGGAACGCCTCGGCAACCTTCTTGGCGTCGCTGATCGCTCCCGGGATGGGAGGAGCCACGACATAGTTTTCGATTCCAATAATGATCGCCCACGACTTGTAGTACAGGCCTTCCGGCTTTCCCGATTGGGCCTCGGCGGGATGCGGAGTAACAATAGAGAAAATGCCGATTATATGAGCATCCAATAGAAGCACGCATAGGAACATAAGCAATCGGTTTGTCCAAACATATCTTGCGCTGTTCATCGGGTCAGCCTATCTCCGGCCTAGACGGGTGTCAAGAAACGGAGCCGAGAGAACCCGTGGCGCCACGGCGGGCCGGTCTCGTAACAACTGTATAGTTGCAGGTGCCCTCGACTTTCTCCATAATTACGCGTCCGCAAGGGACTGCGCTGAGGAAGGAGACGCTATCTCCATGAGCGAAAAGATCGAGACCCTGTTGAAGGGAAGTCGAACGTACCAGCCGACCGCGAAGACGAGAGCCGCAGCCTATATCAAAGACTACGAAACCGAGTACAAACAATCCATCGCAGACCCTGAAGCATTTTGGAGCACTGAAGCCAAGGAGCTGGAGTGGTTTTCTCCTTGG
>NZ_JBLYIG010000136.1:0-5334 GCF_049222245.1 Nitrospira sp. BLG_2
GACCGCTTCTTTTCCCTCGGCCCACAATCCGACGGCAATCGTTCCGAGCATGCCGGCATACAGGACAAGGCTATAGCCCCATCCCGCTTCTTGCCGTTTGATCTTGACCGCATGTTGATGAAACAGGCTGGTCACCCCCAGGATCAATGCGAATCCCCCGATGATCTGCAGCCATTTCGTCGCCGAGGTGAGCATCTGTTCCGAGGCCGGATGCGGCACATAGTATTGGGCCGCGAACAGGAGACCCGTGACGAGAGTGATCAAAAGAGGAAGTTGGCGTCGCAGAAAGATCATTTGAGGTCCCTGAAGAGATCGAGAAAGATTTGCGGCCATTGCGCGCCGGTGACGACTCCGACCGTCGCCACCACCGTTCCGACGGCCAGCACGCTCAAGATGACGGCCTTCCCAATGTCCTGGCCCCGAAGTGTTCCGATCTGGACCGGTTCCCTGGATAGGTACGCGCTCGCGGCGTAGAGCTCTTCCCCGATCAAGGTGTAGTCGCAGGTCGTCACGAAAAACGGGAGTTGGTGGTCCGCATCTGTTCCGGCGATTTGTATGGCACCGGTACTTGCGCCGGTTTCGGTGAGCAGCAGGGACTCGGCAAAGTAATGTCCCATGAAGAAGTTCGCGGCCGGTTTCTTTCGCAGCATGATGCCGTCGACCGCCGCCGTGTAGCTGAACTGGTCTTCGGTAATGAAAAAGTTCGTCTCTTCTTTGAAGAGATCGGATTTTCCCGCTTCCAGATAGGCCTGTTTGGTAATTTCCTGGCAGATGGCCATCGTAATCGGCTCCCGATGAGGCACCAGCAGTTCGGTTTCATATTGAGCGGCCCGCTTTGCAACTCCCCCTAGGATGACGGCGGCAGCGATCGTCGATGGATCTTGCAAACCATGCGCACCGGTGAGATAGAGAACGGGTTTGCCCAGTTCCGTTGCGCGACCGATTGCTTCATCGACCGCATCGAGACCCGGTATGCGACGGAGAAAGACATTGGTTCTCTTGGCGTGATGAATGGCGTAGAAGATCAGCCCTCCGAAGGCAAGAGCGATGACGAGGTTATTGAGCTGATTCCAGTTAAACCAGTTCGCTGCCGGAGAAGCCACCAAGACCTGGCTGAAAACTCTTTGGTCGCCTTGAATCGCAGCCAATGCGACGGCATAGGCCGTCCCGTCCGTCACTTCGATACCCTGTGCGCTCTTGATGATTGCCTGGTGCCAGGCCTTGTCGGCCGTTCTTGTCCACCATGCTGTCTTCGTGTCTTTGACATATTTGGTATTCGCCGGAAACTCCGCGACGATCGCGAAAGTCGCCGGATCGGTAGCGGTAGCCGCTCCGACCAAGACCTGATAACGGACATCCGGACCATCCCATGGCGCAGGAGCCCATTGAGCGGTAAGACTTCCTCCCCCATCATTCGGTGTATCAAAGATTTGGACTTCTTGAGGAGCGCTGAGTGGGGCTTGAGCCAACGTATGGGACGGCGACACCGTATAACAAATCACCAACGAGACCCAGACGGCGCCGGCACATTGTCGCTTCAACGTTCTCCTCACCCTAACCCCTTCATGCCGCACACGGCTTACGCCCCTTCGATCACCTCGATATTGGTCCGTGGAATCACGACTCGTTTCCCATCGGAAAACTTCACTTCCAATACCCGCACTTCGCTCTCTGTCGAAATCCTGGTGAGTTCGGACGGAAGCGCCGACACTTCACCGATGCGCCCGAATAATGGATCACGGATGATGCGAACCGGGTCGCCCAGACGGATTCCTTCACGTGGTGTCTGAGCAGTCATCCCGACACGGCTCTCTTCATGCGGAATGATAATTTCCGGGCGAATGACTCCGGCCCTGATCTGGGTGGCGCCGGAAATCGAAGCTTTCCGGCCGGCATGAGCAGAGAGCAACCCGAACGTCTTGGTCGCCATCGGAATCGTCCCGAAACCCTCGGTCAGGATCAGCGTAAACCCCACCTGCTCTGTCCCTGTGATGGCAACGCCGAGGTCATACCCCAATAAAACCCGCAAGTCTTCATCATGAATCCCGCCGACGACCAAACCGGCGACCCCCACCGACTTGGCCCGGCTCATGGCGTCGGAGGAGAGGAATGATCCGCCTACGACGACTTTCCCCTTCATGCTCGATTTGAAATGAGCCGGAGTAAGCGGTTCGTCCGGTGCCGTCACGGCCATCGCGATTTCGCCGGATGTCTCTCCGCCGATGCCGAAAATCCCCTGAACGAAACTACACGTCGTCTTGACCACGGCTCCTTGCTGCGGAATCGTGTCGCTGATGACTCCGTCCACATAGGCAAGCAGCTGCAACACTCGCGGAGGTTGGCGCAAGAGGACTTGCCCGGTCACGGGGGATACCGATTCAATCACTCCGGCAACCGGCGAACGGATCTCCGTCTTGAACCATTTGATCAGCGGTTTATTCTCGGCGAGGATCTCGTCCTTTTCAACGGCATCGCCTTGCTTCTTGATCATATACTCCGGGATTTCACCGGGCGCCACGCTGAGCTGATTGGCCAGGTTGAGTGGAAAGACTTTTCCCGGCAGCTCCGCCTGCGCGACGACCTGGTCGGAACGGACCACATCACCGACATTGACCAAGACCTTCCCCGGCAGTGGCAGCATGCGCCGGCGTTGAATAACCGTGCCGTCCGTCACCGTGAGGCCTGGAGTGTAACTGTGCGCCATTTTAGTACTCGTTCTGAGTGCTGAGTGCTAGGTTCTGAGTCATGAACATTTTCGAGCCTCCATCTCGGCACTCATCGCTCGGCACCCGGCACTGGATAGAGATCTACGACGTCAAACCATTTCGTCAGAGCCGCGACGCGAGCGTGCTGCTCGGCGGGAAGTCGAAGCGGTCGTCCACGGCCATCGAGCAACAGTCCAACGACTCCGCCATGAACTTCCTTGGTGACAGTCTTGCCTGCACCCGCGCCCATGTCGACCTGTCTGGCGGGCTGAACCTTGATCGTTGCCTGTGTGCCTGACGCCAATGGAAACAGCCTCAGCTCACCGAACTTCAGTTGCTCCTTTGTGGTCTTTCCGTCTGGCCAGGTGATCTCATAGTCGGCCCACACCTCACCGTCCTTCCCCTGTCCAATCGGAGCCACGCAGGTCCCGAGATAGATCATGCAATCCCGGACGAACACATCCGTCGCCGCCTTTTCATTGATCGTGGACAATACCCCGAGATGCGGCATCATGAAGATGCTATCGACCGACAATCGTGTGCAGCCCATCGGCTCATAGGCATCGACCATCATCAACATCGATTGGATTCGGCGCGGAGCATGGGAAAGGATGCCGCCGCTTCCGACGATCAAATTCAGCTTCAACATGTCGATCAAGGTCTTGCCCGAGGCTTGCTGCTCGAAAACATCCGAAATCGTCCGCTCCTGCTGCACGCCCTTCAACCCTGTGGCCAGCGACTTGTGATGGATCAACGCCAGCCGCAGGGCTTCCCGCGCGATCGCCTGCTCGATTTGCAGTTCATCGAGCGTCTGAGGAATGGTCGTGGGACGGATCATCTTGTTCTTGATGCGATTGCGCATCGTCTGCTCGTCGATCGTGAACGGCACCCAACGCATGATATTGGCCAGTCCCGCTTCAGCCAGCACGTTGGACACGCTGTACGACATGCCGAGATTGGCGCTGACCGTCCGGTTGAACCGCCCGTCGAAAACGGAGAATACGTCGGTCGTCGCTCCTCCGATATCCACACCGATCAAATTCAAATGTTCCCGTTTCGCGATCGTCTCCATGATCAGACCGACCGCCGCGGGAGTCGGCATAATGGGAGCTCCGGCCATGTCGATGAGTTTCTTGTAACCTGGCGCCTGTTGCATGACGTGCTCTAGAAACAGGTCATGAATTTTGTTTCGCGCCGGAGCGAGATTCTCTCGCTCCAGGACCGGCCGTATATTCTCCGTCACGACCAGCGCCGATTTGTCATCCAGGATCTTTTTGACTTGCGGTCGGGCTTCCTTGTTGCCCGCGTAGATCAGCGGCAACTTGTAGGTCAGGCCGAACCGTGGTCGCGGTTCCGCCGCCGCCACATATTCGGCCATCTCCACCACATGGGTGACCGCCCCTCCGTCCGTCCCACCGGACATCAGAATCATGTCCGGTCTCATGGAACGGATGCGTTCGATCTTTTCGTGCGGCAAACGGCCGTCATTGGCCGCCAATACATCGATCACGATGGCGCCGGCGCCCAGCGCCGCCCGCTGCGCGCTTTCGCCCGTCATGTTCTGCACGACCCCCGTCACCATCATCTGCAACCCGCCGCCGGCGCTGCTGGTGGAGATGTATATATCGACACCGGTCTTGTCGTCTCGGCAGGGTGTGATGATCGTGTCACCGTCCAAAATCTTCCGGCCCGAAAGCTCTTCGATTTCAACGATGGCATTGAGCACGCCGCGCGTTACATCCTCAAACGGAGCCTCGACCGTGGTCGGCGCTTCGCCGCGATAGGTCTGTCTATACTCGTCCCCGACTTTTTCGATGAGAATGGCTTTGGTCGTGGTACTGCCGCAATCGGTGGCGACGATCACGTTGAGCGGGCGATCGATTGGGGGGGGAGTAGATATCGAAGACGTCATCGAGCCGTTGCTCCGTTTGGAGCAGGGGCAGACTTGGCTTCAATGACGGCAATAAGACGGGACACCGTGTCTCGCAGTTCGAGCAATCGCGCGACTTGCTCGACTTCTTTGACGTTGAAGGCGCAATCGATGATCGGTGTGATGAAGTGCAATGCCTGACTTCCGAGAAAGTTCATTGGTCCAATGGATTCCAAAAACATCGTCGCCGGAGCCGCCATCCCTCGCTTGACGACCACCTCGGCAATCCGCTCCAGCAACCGCATGTCTTCAACCGCGAGGGGGTGAGTCTCAGGCTGAACGGCAAACGCATGGCGAAGTCCCGCTCGCAATCGAGCCAGTCTTTCCGCCGCATTTCCTTTGAAGGGTGATCGCATAAGGGAAGGTCGGATAAAGAAAACTGCGAACGGGTCGCATTATATGAAGGGGTTGAAGGAGATCCAATTCAATGGTGGAACCTGAAAGCTGGAACTCGCGCATCGCCTTTAACATCTCCAATTTCGGTCCGCGCGACTGTCATTTCGCCTTTCTCGTCGAATGTGATATACCCTGAGCAACCTGCGAGGCATTCATGAAGAAATCGTATAGACCATCCCTTGCCAACCGTCGCCCTGTCGGCTTCCCATTCTCGCTCGTTTTCGCGCTGATGCTGTCGGCGATGCCGGTTGCACAATACGGTTGCGCGACCAATCCCGTCAGCGGCCGTCCTGAAGTCACGCT
>NZ_JBLYIG010000137.1:0-1585 GCF_049222245.1 Nitrospira sp. BLG_2
ACAACGGAGAAGAATCTCCGCGGCTTGACCTTCATCGTTGTTCCCCATCAAGTGAAAGAACCGCCCGCCTCTTGTCCAATTGAGACCTCGGGCCACGATTTGGCGACAGATTTCTTCGATGAGCGTGGGCGGCCCGTTGACCAAAAACGGCTCATCGAACTCCCGAAGCATGGCCCGCAGCGCATCTTCACGCGAAAGCCCCGTCGCCGCCATGATCTCATCGGCGGTGAGGTCGCCGAACCCTCGCAGCGGGGTTCCCACCGCGTCTTCGATTTGCCGTAGCACATCCCGTAGGAGGGCATAGGGCGTGCCCAATTCGATGATATGGTAAGAAAACCGGCGGCGTGATCGTTCCGGCGTGAAGTCGAAGGTCTCGAACGGGACATACGCCGCCGCGCCGTTTTCCACGATGAAGGGATCGTGGTGATCAAGGCGTTCCCGAAGCGGTTCGATTTCCGCGCGTGTCTTTCCGGAGACGAGAATGACCGGGATGCGCGCTGAACGGAGGGAGTCGAGCGCCGGTCGCACGTGGTCAAAGGAGGAGCGATCGCAGTCCAATAGACAACCGTCCAGATCCGTGAAAAGTACGTAGCGCGACATAGAGAGGTGGACGTCCTCGATGATGTGTTCAGCTCGGATTTGGTGGTGCCCCGAGGGCTCTCACAAAGACATGGCGCACTGATCCGTCAACAGGTCACGCCATACGAATGGCATGCGTCACATCTTCATGACAACGAACTCAATGAAGCAGTGCTCGCCACTTGTCGTTCGGCTTCCAACCAGTCGTCAAGCGCATGACCATCCCGGCGACCTCGTTGTTCATACAGCACATACGCAAGTTCGACGATACGTGCACGGAGGTCGTCCGGCTGTTGCTCGTTGGCGCGACCGTTAAGCTGATTCTTGTGGCGCTCTCCGCCCTCCGGCTCTTGCGCGACACGATTGGAACGAGACCTTGGTTGTTTTTTTACCGGCATAATCGGTACCTTTCCTCCCGGGTATTTTTGATGTAACGACTCTCGGACCGGTTGACGGCCATTCCATGTTCCAGAACGTCTCCATGTCGGCTGCCATCGTCAGCGTGTTTCAACGGAGTCCCTGGAACAGGTGCCGCATCCGTGTCCGTCGCGGTCTGTTTTGGTAGGAATGTAGGGACGGCCTGGATGTAATCATTCGGCGCGATGACACATCACTCGAGGGTTCTCTTGCGTTCGACATGAGAACTCCAATCAGCGGCGCCGATCCTCATGATCCCAAGCGACACTTCGTAGCTGAAGCGCGCCGGATGGCGCAGGACGAGTTCGCCTGTTCGGCTGAGCCGATCGACGGCGGCGAATACCTCGTTCCAAGAAAACTGAGGCAGCCGGGCCAGCAACGCGTCGAGAGGGCAAGGATTGTGTTGCATCAGCTGAGATCGAACGGCGGACTCAACCCTTGCTTGGCACAACATGAAGGCATTCCTTTCATTACAGACGACCGTCGGAAGCCACGCCCTGACCGTCTGAATCAATGGAGGATACCTATGGCAGCAATGCGCGGCTGAGACTATCCATAGGAATGCGATTTTTTTGTCGATGCTTTTGCG
>NZ_JBLYIG010000138.1:0-6188 GCF_049222245.1 Nitrospira sp. BLG_2
CGGTGGTCCGGTCAGTTCGTTGATAAAGAAAGTAAAGATTCGGAGAAAACGAAGGGAGGGACGCCCATAGTCATATGGGTAGTCCTAAGACCGTTCTTAACTTCTCATTTCATCGCTCCTTATCGAATTTGTGACCGTCAAATCATATGTTTCGCTCCGCTCAATCTGGACCACCTTGGAATCGTGAATGAGGATTTCAACTGACCCATTCCGGAGTTCCTTCAAAGCAAGGAGAATATCTTGTACAACCGTCTGAGCAGAGCAGGCCCTTACTGACTCGCGGTCATCCACTAGAGTCGGTATTCCGTTTTGCGAGCGTGTGTCCTGGGAAGCAAACAAGTGTTCGAAGGACAACCTCGCATCGTTTTCGAATTTGCCACGCAAAATTGTCATTCCACTCGCGCCAATGTGACGTGCGTATTCGATGCTTGCCAAGCACATTGAGTGCCGGAGTGGAAGATGAAACCGTTTGACCCGAGCTCGAGCCGAACAAATACAATAATTACTATCAGTTACTCTGTGGTGCGCACAGATCTACTAACATGGATCAAACCAGCGTATTTCCATGTGAGCGGTTTAAAGATGGGCGAACAGTGCGAAAGTGCTCTTTTTGTAAACCCGCAGAATTTCCAAACAGGGCAACTGCGGCTGATTTGTGGAGATTGGCAGCTGTCTATGAGGGCACTTGAAATGCATACATCTAAACATAGAGATCATGATTGCCTTATTGTCCATTCTCTTCCTCCTTCTCCCGATATTCTTCACAGTCGAACTTATCCATGCGAAGCCCATCAAGATTTCAGCGGCCAAGACTGCTCCGCTGGCGATTGAAAAAGTACTCTCCCGGATCGAACTAACTCGTCCCTTGCTCCACAAGCTCGGTATGGGTGGAATCGAGGCTCTTGCCGAGACCCTTCAGACCTCAACGGCGGGGAGCCCACACTGGAAAACTGCACTGCTGGAAACGTGTTTACCGATTTAACGATCTTTACAGAAGGAGGACGGTATGTACTATTCAGTGCTGCAACGGACGGTTGTTCTAGTGGGCATTCTTTTCTGGGTCAGTTTGTCCCTTGGTTGTACGAACGTGGTGAGACCGATCTCCTCATCGGAGGGCATGACCACCGAGGACAAGCAGGGGATTCTAGTCGGAGGCATTCATCTGGCGCAGAATGACAAAGAGCTTTCGGCAGATCACAATGGGTCAATGTACATGAAATGGTGGATCCAAGAAGAGACACATGGGACCGACATTCTGCTAAGCCGCCTTCCGCTTGACGGTCCCTTCGCGGTAAAGCTTCCTGTCGGTTCGTATCGCGTCACAGACGTGAGTCTCCATACCAGCAAGGGAATATGGCATATAGGACTTCCAAAGAGCTTCACGGTTCACTCCGGAGAGTGTACGTCCCTCGGGGTGTGGAAGCTTGAGCCGCAATCCGAATTCCGGTCCGGATGGCTCACGCCGGAGCGTGTCGATGAGCGGGGACTGACGCAGAATGATCGAGGACACATCATTGAACCAAAGGGCTGCACACTAATGACTGCTCCTCATTCCAACGAGCAATCCGCCATGAGAGTGAGCCTGTATCGATGGGACGAACTAGTGCGGCCATGAACTGCGGTGCGTCACAAGAGGATACGAAGATGCGGCGGACAATGCGTTGTGTGCCTGGATTCTTCCGTCACCTTTGACAGATCGTATCGGCACACAACAGTTGGTTTTTTCCACCGGAACGGTTGGATGTGGAGCAATCCTTAATGCGGTTGGTCCCTTGATCGACTTTGACACGACGAAGCTTTAACATTTCGACTGCCCTGGCAGTCACTGTGTCGAGTTCTTCGAAGTCGACTGTCTTGATTAGAAAATCGTACGCCCCTAACTTCATTGCCTCCATGGAATCTTGCTCGGTACCATATGCCGTCAGCACAATGACCAGGGTGGAGGGGGTGAGTCGACGGACCTGCTTCAGGGCTTCAAGTCCATTGATGCCGGGCATTTTCAAATCAAGCAGCACGAGATCTGGAAGGTTGCGCTGAAGCGCCTCTAGCAATGCGTTTCCTGATTCATAGCCGACGGCGAAATGCCCCTGTCGAGTCAGGCGCTTCACAATCGCTGTGCAAATGACTTGCTCGTCGTCTGTGACAAAAATTGTTGCCAAGAGTCTTTCCTATTCTAACTTCCCTGGGATCAGCCGTTTGCTGATGGGAGTTTGGCACCAGGTGCAAAGGCGATCAGGTAATGTCACCCACATAGATCCGTGAAGCAGAGTTTGAAAGGAATCGACGATCCCTTGCGCCTGGGTCAGCGCGGCGACTTCCGACCTCGCGGGTTCTGTAGGTCCCATCGGAAGTTCCATTTTTTGCATCGTTGTAGGCGGAGCGGGCAGCCATGAACGAGACTCATGTTGTGCAGGGAACCCACACACGGTCGACGTTACGAGTCACTCCTTCCGCATCCGGGATGTCGATATCACTATGTAGATGAGGCCTACAATGGTGCACACCAGGAACGATTCGATGATCCATGGCATCATAGAAAGTCACTTCTTTCCATATCATCAGGGGACTGGAACGTTGGATGGTTGCCCAGTCAATCCCATTGGTTCCATTCCATGTGTAACTAAGACATGCAACTTGGATCTAACGAGTTCAGTCATATGCTTCACGCCGTATCATTCCACCACATTTAATTCGATCGGATCGACGCCACAGCCTTTGGCTCGCAGCCCGGCGATGGCCCGTTCAATTTCCACCGTGTCACCGGATAACTCCACGTCAGCCCAGCCTATGGTCTCGCGGACATCCGCTCGTCTAATATCGGTCACCACGTGATATTCGCGCCCCACCTGATAGAGGATCGGCTCTCTGATGTTGCCTTCGGGAAAACGGATATGGAAACGGAGATGTGTCATGGTTATCCTCCCGCGATCACCAAAACGATGGAATGTACGTTTTGAAAAGAGCTTCATACGAGGAGGACACGTTTCAGCACCTCCATCAGGTAATGAATCACGCGAACAATATTCGCGAAAGAGGCTTCGGCTAGCGCGATCGATTCTAGGCTTGGTGAAGCCGATGACTGAAGAGATCCTCGAAGCTCCAATCGTCATGCGGTGGCAAGCATATACAGTTTGAGCCGATCACAACGATGGGGACTTAGATAACAGGCCATCGGCTCGTATGCTGAAAAATGCATCGTGGACACGTGTAGTGAACGAACTGCCCGCCACCGACCAGTCGTTTTCTCATGAGTACTTTACACCAGGTGCAGAGGCGCTCCGGGAGTGCTGTGACCTTGGGCGGAACTGCATCAGGCATGGCGATCCTCCAGTCGCAAGGCTGAAGTTTAGAGTGAGTCGATGATCTCTTGCGCCTGTCTCAGGGCAGCGACTTCTGCCTCCTCGGGGGTTCTGAAGATTCCGTCAGAACGCCCTTTCTTGCATTTCCATGCTTTGCTTCCAAACTCAAAAATGACATAGTGACAGCTCCAGGTGCCGTCCGCCTGTTGCTCCCGCCGTCTCAACTCAATCCAACGTTTCGTATAATCCAACATGGGGGTTGCCATCGACATTGGCACCTAGGAAGTGCACAGAATATGCCAGCCGCCAATCTTCAACAGGAATGCAAATCGCCTCAAAAAATAAAACTTGCGATAAGGAGAAGAGGGCTCTCTGTTGGGTATCCAGCAGAAACTGTCTATGTACTGTTGATTAATCAGCTGGTACCAGGCCATCCGTTATGATCGGCATACTGTCATGAAGATGTTGGGTTATGTATTCGGTCAGGAGCACTCTGAGAAAGGTATAGTGGGTAAGGGGTACTATGCGCTCCTTTTCAACGTGGAAGATAGGCAAGTGGCCACCATCGCACCTGCATCTCGGTGGATAGCACGTGGCATATTCTCCCGTCGCGACGGTCTTCATCCTCTCCAGGGGCTGAGTCCATCCGCGACTATCGGCGCGCCCTCAACGTGACATCGATGGCGCTCCTGGCCCAATACGACTGTTCAAATCCAATATTGATGAGCGGCATAGTGTCTGCATTTGCCTGTGCCATGGTACTTGAGGTGGACAATGGTCCTGTTGATACGATGACGGCGATTGGAGGAAACAACCATGCCGGATTACAAGAAGCGCAAGATCAAGTTAGCTCCTGGACAGCGAGCAAACGGGACCTGGCAGTGTCTTTATCGCATTATCGAAATCAGGTCAACCTGCTGGAAGTTCCACAAAGGGCTCTCTAACGGCAGCTTCGGATCCCGCGAAGAGGCCGCAGCTGCGGCACTCCAAGAGGCGAAACGCATCATCGATTCACTAGAACTTCCTGGACAAGCTTCGTTATACGAACCCGGTATGATTGGACGAATAGGCAGGAAAATCCTAAGACGGCTAACGTGCTTGCTTTGGCGGTCTCGCGCGATAGTACACACCATCAAGATCGTGGCATGATCGGTCAGTGCTCGACGCGACGCAAACCGACAGAGACATTGCGATCTATCGATCCGCCGGCTCAGAGGATCAGACCTCCAACCTGCGGTTTTACAGGCACCGCAGTCTTCACCTACGATTCCGTCCTCCTCGCTTATGTAAGATGAATCAACATTAATCAACGACACATGACAACGTGGGGGTATGTGAATACACACACTAAAACTACAGCTCAATTGCGCAGGCGGTACTACTCGCTTTGGTGTGGGGTTGCTGAGGCGGATGGCATGTCGGCGGTGATGCAGGACTGCATGAGCTCAACCTGGCAGTGCCACGATGTGGCCGCGTCATTGACACGGCGCACCACATCAGCCGGCTTCACGGTGCCGGTAGCGATATCCACCAGCACATGGTCGGGGATGCGGTTGAAGTAGACGCCGGTTACGCCGGGAATGGCCTGCAAGACGGTGTTCATTTCAACTTCCTTGCTGCCGCAGCCGGATCCGCTCAGCATCAAGGGAAGTCGCTCTTTGGTGATCGGATTTGCCGACGTCGGCAAGGAAATGGAAAGACTTGCTATCAACAGTACGGCCGAGACCGCTCGTTGGCACCGGAATGTTTGCATGAAATGAACTCCCAGACAAGACAGCATCGTTCCTAAAATACACGATGCGGATAATATTGTCGAGTTGCTACTGGGCCTGCACTAAAAAAGCTTTTGAGCGGGCGTTGCCTCCGCCGGCGACGACATCAATGAATGACATGCCGGGCTGGACATCGGGAACTATCACTTCGAGGGTCGTGTCGTTCACGAACTTGTAGTCGATCTTGGCGGGACCGGCCGCACTGAATGCCACACCGCGGAAACAGTCTCTCGTCCCGAAATTCTCGCCGTTGATGGTAATCGTTTCTCCCGGTTTGGCCTCGTCCGGCTCCACACGCAGGATCCTTGGTTTTCTGCTGCTGTCGCAGACAGGGTCTTTCGCGACTTTTTGTTCGTCATGGCCCTTGATCGATTCCGTATCGTGCAGTGTGTAGCCCGCTCCGTCGACGATCACACCATCTTCGGCAACCGAGTCTAGAGGCAAACAGGCGAGTCCCAATAATGAGACCATGAGCAAGGAAAACAGGAATCGGGGAGACATCGTGACCTCCTTCGATGGAGAATTACTTGTTCGGCATCGGAACATAGATTTGTCCGATAATCATTTGTCCGGGAGGGGAGAGCGCAAATTGTGCAAAGGCCTCAACCAGGGTGTTCGGCTCCTTCTTCGAAAGCAGCAACAGAGGCCGGCGGAGACTGTAGCGACCGTCCTTCACGGTCGGCACTTCCGGCTCGACCTTATCCACCGGCAGCAAGCGGACGGCGACGCCGCTCGAGACGGCAGGGAGGCCGGTGCTCAACGAAATATAGGCGGCTGCGGAGAGGGGCGGCAGCGTACCGACGACGGTTTTCACGACGACTTCGTCCTCGCCGATCACCTTGGCGGAATCAGGAATGTTGTCCACTATCCCGAGTTCAGTCTCGAAGGCTTCCCGAACGGTCTGATGACGTGGCCTATCGATCAGGAGAATCTTGGTCTCCGGTCCGCCCAATTCCGACCACTCCTTGATCCTTCCCGAAAAAATGGCGGCGACTTGCTGCTTGGTCACCTCTTTGGTGAAGTTTGATAAATGGACCAAAATGCCGATCCCATCCCAACCTATCTGAGTCGCTGCTAAAACCTGATCCTGAGCCCCTTTGACGGCAATCTGTGCCTG
>NZ_JBLYIG010000139.1:0-9909 GCF_049222245.1 Nitrospira sp. BLG_2
CTATTTTTCCAACAAGGAGCACTACAATTATTTCGCCTATCGCTTTGGTCAGCCTCGGTACCTGGTCGCCTTATCGTTTCTCACCCTGATGCAGACACCGCAAAAACCGATCCTGGACTTCTGTTGTGGGCAAGGGCATATCACCCGAAGTCTGCTGCAGTACGCCAATCCACAGCCCGTCATCGGAATAGATCGGGCCTTCTGGGGCCTGTATGTCGCGAAGCGGTGGATTGCGCCGGAGGGAGAATATGTCTGCTGTTCCTCCGAGAATGGTCTCCCTTTTGTGGAGAACACCTTCTCTGCCGTCTATTGCTCCGACGCCTTTCATTATGTCGTCAACAAGTACGCGTGTGTTCAGGAACTACGCCGGATCACGGATGAAGGCCCCCTCATCTTAACGTGGATTCATAACAAGCGTGTACGAATGCCCCACGATGGCGTGTCATTATCACCAGACGGCTATCACGCCCTTTTTCGAGGGCTGTCCCACCGAATCGTGGCGGACGAAGACGTTTTGAATCTCTACTTGCGGAAGGAAGGGCCGCCTCTCGCCACACAGCCGGAAACCGAGTATCTCAATCACAAACCGTTGCTCTCCATAGTGGCCTCTTCACGACAGGACCTGTTCCATGATGGTGCGACATTTGGCGATTGGCCGCACGCCAAGGGGCGACTGGGGCTGAATCCACTCTATACCGTCGAGCTGGACGAAGGTATATCCAGAAAAATCTCCCTCCACCGTCGATTCCCGTCTCGCTTTTTCGAGGAAGACCATACCGAGTGTAAAACATTCTTGCCGGAAACGGTGGAGATTGAGGCCCAGACGTTGCGCGATCTCGCCGAGGGAAAACGAACGCCGGCCGTTGAGCCCTTGATCGACCACATGATTGTGTTAGGTCTCCCAGAAAATTACCGCCGCGCCCCCTACCTCACGTCTTCCGCACCGACTTCTGTAGAGACTTCGAGAGTCACGAAGCAGGAGACCCTCACGTCTTGACTCGCCCGACGAAGTCGCTCATAGGCTGTGTGCGAGCCGCGCCCCGAACGCGGCTCCTCCGCAAGCGCCGCTCCTCATGATCCAGTCAAAAATCTCGTCAACCTTTTGCGTAACCGTTGGTTCAGGTAATAGCTCTTGTGCCGCATAGATCCGGCCATCCAAGTCGGGGCCGTTCACAACTGAGATGGCTATTTCCAAATCCCGGACTGGAGACCAGCATCAGGGGAGGACAAATGAGAAGTTGAAGAACGGCTCGTCGACCGAGTAGCAGCTTCTGTGATCACATAGTGATGCTCACTCCGCCTAGCTGAATCTCAGACACTCCAAGCAGTGCCCCATCCTGTTCATGACAGAGTCCGCTTTATTCGCTATTGGCAAGTTGAAATGAACTTGCTAAGGTCATATTTTTTGTTCAGCTTGCGGAGGGGAACACCATGCTCACGACCAAAGGCTATGCGGCAATGGCCGCCAAAGAGAGACTACAACCATTTTCCTTCGAACGGCGCGAAGTTGGTCCGCACGACATCTTGATCTCGATCTCGCATTGCGGCATTTGCCATTCCGATATACATCAAACCCGCAATGAGTGGGGAATCTCCCTGTTTCCGATGGTACCAGGACACGAGATCGTCGGAACCGTCGCGCAAGTCGGCACGGCGGTGACAGCCTTCAAGGTTGGTGATAGAGCCGGTGTCGGTTGCTTTGTGGATTCCTGTCGAACTTGTACGGCTTGCCGTGAAGGTCTGGAACAATATTGCGACGGTGGCACTCTCTGGACCTATAGTGGGCAGGACAAAGCTGGTCGAATCACTCAAGGCGGATATTCAACGCAAATTGTGGTGGACGAGAACTATGTCCTCCGGATGCCCGCGACGCTTTCACCGGCGGGAGCGGCTCCGCTGCTCTGTGCGGGGATTACGACCTACTCTCCCCTGCGTCAGTGGGGCGTGGGCCGTTATCACAAACTCGCCGTCCTTGGGCTGGGTGGCCTCGGCCACATGGCGGTGAAGATCGCCAAGGCAATGGGAACCGAGGTCACGGTGTTGAGCACCTCGGAGAATAAACGGGAGGAGGCCAAGCGGCTAGGCGCGGCGAACTTTGTCGTGACATCAAACCCTCAGACCTTTACCAAGCTCCAAGGATACTTTCACTATATCCTCGACACGGTCTCCGCACCACACGATTACAATGCCTATCTGAACCTCCTCAAGACGGACGGCACCATGGTCCTCGTGGGCGCACCCGAGACGCCGACTCCCGTTCAGGCATTCTCACTCATTTTCAAGCGGCGGCGCCTCGCAGGCTCTCTCATCGGCGGGATCAAAGAAACGCAAAAAATGCTCGACTTCTGCGCGCAGCATCAGATCGAGTCGGACATTGAACTGATTCCCATCCAGCAGGTCAATGAAGCTTATGAACGAGTCTTGCGAGGCGATGTAAAATTTCGATTCGTGATCGACATGGGCACGTTGGCGTAACTCCTGTACAGCGTCGGCGCCATCAACCTTTCAAGTGATTTCCCGACCTTGCCGAGCTTCACATGCTGCTTGGCGTGCCAGAGATCGTGGTTGTACTGCATGGCAAACCAACTCTCAGGAGACCGGCCAAGCGCCTTAGAAAGGCGTAGCGCCATTTCAGGGCTGATACGGCTCGTACTCGTAAGAATGCGATTCAGCGTTGAAGCAGCCACATCGAGTTTCCCAGCCAGTTCGCGGCCGCTCAGATTGTTGGGCTCCAGATAGACCTGGATAATAAACTCGCCGGGATGAGGAGGATTGTGCATAGCCATTAGTGGTAGTCCTCTGCTGTGAGCATAACGCCGTACTTGTTAGTGCTTCAACGAGAGCGGCCGAATCTGGAAATGCGGTATACAACTATGCCGCCAATTTAACGGCGAGGTTCCCGTTTGGCCCAGAACTCATTGAGCATAGTGGCTCCCTCTTTTCTTCCCGGGCCATTCTCAGGCATGTGCGTCCAATGAGCTACACATACCATCCCGTCGCTCCATTCATAATCTACCCTCCTTATTCACGATGATCCTATTGTTATAGGACAACGGCACTTCAACGCCGATTCTCGCCGAGCTCCAAGGGATACAGACGAGGGATCACGACGGTCAAGATCGCCGCGGCGACGAGGGCCAGCCCTGTCCCAATGACAAATGGAGCCCAGCTGTTCGGCCGCATCGCCCCCAATGCCACGATGACGAAAAGAATCGGAATATCGAGGAAATGAGTAAAGGTGGGCGCGTACCTGCGTCGAGCTTCCTCCAACTCTGCAGTCACCTTGCCCTTCTGGACCGCTTCTCTTGCAAGGCGGCGAAGTCGCATGAAATAAAGCCGCGTGATCGTGTTGCCTTCGATGAACTCAAAGGCGAAGAGCGAAACCATTCCGGCCAACCACGGCATCCCAAGAAATGCCCATCCTCCATACACCGTGACGATCAACCACGTTCCAGAACCGAGCAGCAGGAGGGCGCCGGGGACGACCAGGCCATCGTACAGGACCGCTACGGTTCGGACAGACTCAGCGAACACGAGCAATTCCTGAACCTGTCGGGAGCGAAGATCCGCGTACCAGACTCCTATTAAACCGGCCCCTATCAGGGTGAGACCGAGCAGGTGAAGAAATTTAAGAACAGTATATGTCACGGCATAGTTACTCTTCGATCGCCGACTGAACTCGTGTCCGGGTTCATATACCAATATGTGAGTTGATCCACATGAGAGCCGGATATGTTCGTGAACGTTCCCATCAGTCGCATCCGGCAAGCTTGATTGCCGCCAACTCCGCGTAGGTCTCCAACGCTGCGGCAGATCGGCTTAGATCTCGCGCGGCCGCTTCTCCGCCCACACTCGAAAAGGTCAAGACGGTCAGCCGCATCCCTTGATTTCTTGCGAAAGACGGTTATCTAATGATTGAGCGGGGGCCTCGGTGAGAGGAACACTCAGGGAAACGAGGTCGAGCGCTGGGGTGGTGAGCAGGCTCACCAGGAGGTGAGAAGCCTAAAACCCCTCCAAGGCCTCAACAAGTGTTGACAAGCTCTCTAGACCTGCCTCCGCTCTCGCTTTGTTTTTCCTTCTCGTCTGATTCCTTCGAAAAAGATTTGAACCATATATCGGCATAGACTTTTGAAACCCATTTCGTTGGCATCGTTGAGGTGAAATCTTGACGTTGCCATGGGTAATAAGAGTGCAAAAAACCGACCCGTTTTGGTGTTGAACCATGGAAGCCTCTTTGTCTCATGGTCAATCACTGTCTACGAGAGATCAACGGAGGCAAGAAGGCCGGCAAGGGGATTACCGAGCTTCTCCGAATTCACTTGCTGGGAATGTTGAAAGAGGCAACATCTCCATCGATGTCACTGCCCCGTAATGCGACAACTCCTCTCCCTTCCTCTTTCATTGAACCTAGAACGCTGTAATTTCGGTCTGAATTTCCCTATCGTAAACATTGGCACCATCGATGCACAAATATCGAAATACGACTCCGGCCCTCAATTCATATCATACAAGGAGGCACTGATCATGAGCGGACTGACAAGATGGGAACCAACAACACGATGGAACCCGTTCAAGGAAATCGAGGAGATGGAGAAACGACTTTCGAGCCTCTTCGGGCGCGCACCGGTTCCTACCGGTAGCGACAAGAAGGAGGCCATCACTGTCGCGGAATGGTCGCCGCTGGTGGACATCTCGGAAGACGAGAAAGAGTACCTGATCAAGGCGGAAGTGCCCGAAATGAAGAAAGAAGAGATCAAGATCAACGTCCATGACGATGTCCTTGCCATCAGCGGCGAACGGAAATACGAGAAGGAAGAAAAGGGCAAGAAATATCACCGCGTCGAGCGGGCATACGGCAGTTTTATGCGAAGCTTTACCCTTCCCGAAGACGCCGATGGATCCAAGGTCAATGCCGAGTACAAGGATGGGGTGCTGAAAGTGCATCTTCCGAAGGCGGAGAAGGCCAAACCCAAAGCGATGGAAGTAAAAATCACCTAAAGAGAACGGTTGGAATTCATCGCAACCCGAGGTCAGAAAAAGTAAGTCACATCATCATTGCTGTTCATTCTCAGCTTGATCCTCATGGCGATGGTTTTTAATCTGGGTCGGTGTGACAAGCGGCCTGATATATCGTAAGTCCAGTGAATGGAAGAGAGAAGTGTGACGTTCGAAAATCGAGAAGAGGCTGGTCGTCGGCTCGTTGAGCGATTGATCCAATACCGTGGCGATCCGACAGCCATTATTTTGGCACTTCCGCGAGGTGGGGTGGCTGTCGGTTATCAACTGAGCCTGGGGCTGCATCTTCCACTGGACGTCTTCATCGCTCGAAAGCTCGGGGCACCGGACAATCCCGAATATGCGCTGGGTGCAGTGGGTGAGACAGGCGCGATCCATGTGAACCCTGACGCGATCGCCGCCTATAATCTTTCTGGTAAAGAAATCGAAGATCTGGCACAGGCACAACAACAAGAGATCGCCCGCCGACAGGAACTTTACCGACAGGGTCGCCGGCTGCCTGCGCTCACCGACCGCATCGTCATCCTCGTGGATGACGGGATCGCCACAGGTTCCACGTTTTTCGCATCCGCCGAGTCCATCAAACACCTCAAACCACGCCGCCTGATCGGCGCTCTTCCGGTCGGCCCAGTGGAGACCGTCCAAGAGGCCCGACTACAGGTGGATGAATTAATCGTCCTTGCCACGCCGGTCCCATTCTGGGCCGTTGGAAACCATTACCTCGACTTTGCACAGGTCAGTGATCACGACGTGATGGGGTATTTAAACTTGGCGGAAGAATCGCTGTTGGGATGGAAGGAGCGACCGCATTCCTCAACGGCCTAACCACCTCGAGGGTTTTGTACGAGTGGCCTGGATTCGGATAAGATGAAGACTAACGGCTTGACCATGGGGCCAGTTCGGCGGCAGAAGAAGGATAAAGGTGTGATTCTGCGAGCAAGAGCAGTCTGGACCATCACCCTTCTTTTTGCCGTCATCTCCTTCCTCGCGGGCATCGGGACTGCAGAGGCCAAAATCGTCGTTCCTCTATCCGGCTCGATCATCGAGGTCGACGAAGCCACGGTCAACGCAGTCGTCACCACCTTTGAGCAGGCTGAACGAGCGATTAAAGCCCATGACCTGGAAAAAGTCATAGGTGTCTATTCTCCCCAGTATAACTACCACGGGCTCAAAAAAGACGATCTCCGTAAGATATGGAAAGACCTCTTTGATGAGTATCAGGAGATTGCGAGCACCCATCTCTTCACGAAGATAGCCAAGGTCGGATCGGGCCGGGATGTGGCGCTGGAAGTAACCTGTACCGGTCATCTCTGGGCTAAATCTACAACCAGTGGTCTGTATGTTCCCATCGACAGCTGGCATGAGGAAGTACATTACCTCGTCCTCGAAGAGGGGACGTGGCGCATTCGCGGCAATGTGGGCGAATCGCCACGCGTGCTTCCATTCGGCACCGCGCCTCATCCGCTGTTTTGAGATTCAAATAGGAAAGGCCCTGCCATGAGAGTCATCATCGGCGTCGATTGGTCAGACCAGGCTTTTGCTGCTGTCACCCAGGCGTTTCACCTCTATCATCCAGCCGACGTCACGCTGGTCCACGGTGTCGATTTAGGGATTTTGAACCATCCAGTCGTGGCCCAAGCAGGCAACGTGCAAGGGTACGATGATTTCCGCAAGGCGATGGTCGATTCAGGCAACCAGCTGCTGGAGCGCGCCGCCGCCATGGTCCCGTCAGACGTTGCGTTGATCAGGAAGGTGAATGAAATCGCCAATCCTGCTCAACTCATCATCGACAGCGCCGATAACCTCACAGCCGACTTGGTCGTCGTCGGCGCGCGCGGGCGAAGCCGTCTTTCCGAGGTCGTCCTCGGAAGTGTGTCGCATCGGGTGCTTCTGCACGGCACCCGGCCGGTCCTGATTGTCCGAGGAGCCGCTCGGAAGATTCGGCGAGTGCTCGTCGCCATAGAGGATCGAGACGATGCCGACCGAATTGCGAAGTGGCTGATGCACCATCCCTTTGCCGATCCTACTGAGCTCTGCGTGCTGCATGCCCTTGTTCCGATCGGAGTAAGCGACCCTTATGAGGCGTTGGGAACCGGAACATGGTGGAAGGACGCGGAGCGCTATGCGGATGAACTCGTCAAATCGACCGCCGACAAGCTCTCGAACGCTCGCTATACGGTGAGCACGAATGTCGCCACGGGCGAACCCGCCGCGGCGATTGAGCAGGAGGCGAAGGGCAGAGATTTGGTGGTCGTGGCCTCCCATGGACGCACAGGCCTTTCTCGTTTCCTCTTGGGGAGTGTATCCCATTCCGTCGTGCATCATGTGACCTGTCCAGTCCTCGTCTTGAGATGAAAGGATGAACGATGAACAAGGCTCTGATCGTGGCTTTCATGCTCATATCCGATGCATGACTTCTCGGCAAACTGACGGATCAGCAGATGCTGGATATGTTGTCGTACATCATAATATCGGTGTGTCCACCAACATCCTCCAGCCATAGTCATAGCGTCCGCTCTTCTTGCTCTAGAGCCGGCGGAGTACGATGAGAACCGTTCGTCCCCTTTACATCCCGCCCCTGGAGACCGATCACACTGAGGCCGGCTCCCTCATCATGCGTGATGGGACGACTGCCGCAATTCGGCCGGCTGAACCGACCGATGCGCCGATGATGCAACAGTTCATCGGTCGGTTATCCCCTGAATCGAGACGCCACAGATTTTTCTCGGAAAGTTTTCCGTCTTCGGACAGCATCGCCGCCTTATGTCATTCCTCCAATCCACATTCGCAATTCACGCTGGTCGTGACGCGTGTATGGGAAGGCGCGCCCCGCATTATCGCCGCCGGTTCTTACTGGGCGAAGGACAGACAGGCGGCGGAAGTCGCCATGGCCGTGGATGACGAGTTCCATGGAAAAGGCCTGGGCACTCTGCTGCTGGAACGACTGGCTTTAGTCGGCATCCGACACAACTTTACTCGCCTCTGGGCTGTTACTCACGTCGGCAATCTGGCCATGCGCGAAGTCTTCCGAGAATCCGGGTTTACCGCCCATGAATCGTACGAGGGAGACGACATGGAAGTGGAGCTGTCATTGATCCCCACGGAAATGACCCTCTCTCGCGCCGAGCTCCGAGAACGGCTGGCCACCACAGCGTCACTCCGGCCGTTTTTTCGACCCCGGTCCGTCGCTGTCATCGGCGCATCACGTGATCCGAATAAGATCGGTTATCGGCTGCTCGATGCCGTGACGGCCTACGGGTTTCGAGGAGACGTTTACCCGGTCAATCCCAAGGCGACCGACATCATGGGAAAACGGGCCTATGCCTCAGTGTTGAACATACCCGAGCCCGTCGATCTGGCCGTCATTTCGGTTCCTCGAGACTCTGTGTCATCCGTCATCGACGAATGTGCGGCAAAGGGAATCAGAGCCTGCGTCATCATTACGGCGGGATTCGCGGAAGTGGGACCAGAAGGGAGGGCTGTTCAGCAGCAGTTGGCCGCGAAAGTTCGGCAGTACGGCATGCGCATGATCGGCCCGAATTGCTTCGGAATCGTGAATACCGATCCCGAAGTCCAACTCAATGCCATCTTTTCCATGTTGTCTCCGCCTCAAGGCCATGCCGCCATGTCGTCCCAAAGCGGCGCGATCGGGATTGCGACCCTGGCCGAGGCACGGCGGTTCCACCTGGGGATTTCTTCCTTTGTAAGTGTCGGGAATAAGGCAGATGTCTCCACGAACGACCTGTTGCAATATTGGGAAGAAGACCCCGCCACAAAAGTTATTCTTCTCTATGTCGAGTCTCTGGGCAATCCGCGAAAGTTCGCCCGCATCGGGCGGCGTGTAAGCCGATGTAAGCCGATTGTGGCCGTGAAGGCCGGCCGCACTCCGTCCGGACGGAGGGCGGCCAGCTCTCACACGGCGGCACTTGCTGCCAGCGATGTGGCGGTCGATGCCTTGTTTCATCAAGCCGGCGTTATTCGCGCCGAATCGCTTGACGACATGTTGGCCCTGGCTGCCGGTCTATCGACGCAGCCCTTGCCGCCGGGAAGGCGGGTCGGCATCATCACGAACGCCGGAGGGCCGGCCATTCTTTGTACCGACGCCTGTGAAGCGGGGAACCTGGTCGTTCCTGAATTATCCGCCCGGACCAGGGCGACGCTCGAGTCGTTCTTGCCGTCGGTCGCCGCGCTAGGTAATCCGGTCGATCTGATTGCCTCCGCCACATCAGATCAGTACGCCAAGACGATTGAAGCGCTTTTGTCGGCGGAGGAGATCGATGCGCTGATCGTACTGTACATATCCGTGATGGTGACGGACACGGCCGAAATCGTCCAGGGCATCCTCACCGGAATCGAGAATGGGCGAAAAGCCGGTGCAAAGGCCAAGCCGGTGCTCATCTGTTGGATGGCCGAAGGAGATAGGGACCGTACGTTCAGCTCCCGAACCGAGACGATTCCGGCTTACCACTTGCCGGAGACCACTGCACTCGTGCTCAGTAAAGCTGCGTCTTACGGGGAATGGCGGCAACAGCTGCCCGGTGTGGTTCCTGATTTCGCCGATCTGGATCTTTCCGCCGTGCGCCAAATTTGCGCCGATGCGCTCTCGCGTCGCGGAGCCGGCTGGTTGTCAACGGAAGAAACACGAAATGTCCTGAATGCGATGAAGCTCCCTGTTCAGCCCGGCGGAGTTGCAAAGACCGCCGATCAAGCCACCATCTTGGCCGGTCGAGTCGGCTATCCGGTCGCCGTTAAACTGGCGTCACATCGGATCGTACACAAAACCGAAGTCGGTGGTGTGCAATTGAATCTGAAAGATGAGCAGGCGGTTCGCCAAGCGGTCGGCTCAATGAGAACGCGGCTCGCCGAAACCGACCAGCTCGACGCCATGGAAGG
>NZ_JBLYIG010000140.1:0-2094 GCF_049222245.1 Nitrospira sp. BLG_2
ATTGATGACGGCGTCCAACCGAGCCTTGGAGATCACCAGGTTCTCGAGGACGGTCATATTGGGAATGAGGGTGAATTGCTGATAGACCATCCCGATGCCGAAGGCCTGTGCGTCCCGCGGATTGCGAATCGTGACCTGCCGTTGATCCAACCGGATATTTCCCTCATCAGGGTGGTAATACCCCATGATACATTTGACCAGAGTGCTCTTGCCCGCGCCGTTTTCACCGAGCAGCGCATGGAACTGCCCGGAACACAGTCGTAAATTCACGTCTTTCAGGGCCGTGAGCGGACCAAAGCGTTTGGTTATCCCCAACGCTTCCAAATCCGGAGGAGCAGTATCCGTCATGAGAGCGCCTCTAACAGAGCATCCGATTTTGCGACGGCTCCGAACACGCCGCCCTGCATTGTGATCATCTTGATCGCAGCCTGGTGATTGTAAAAATCCGTCGCGCCGCAACAGTCTTCGAGCAAGAGACATTCAAAGCCCCGGTCGTTGGCTTCGCGCATGGTGGTATGCACGCAAACATCGGTGGTGATGCCGGCCAGGACCACATTTTGAATGCCGCGAAGCCGTAACAACATATCCAAGTCGGTTGCCCAGAACGAGCCCTTCCCCGGCTTGTCGATGATCGGTTCTCCCTCCTTCGGGGCTAGTTCCGGGATAATGTCCCAACCGGGCTCCCCGCGAACTAAAATCTTGCCGCAGGGGCCCGGATCACCGATGCCGGCGCCGATCTTTCGACTGCGCCACCGTTTGTTTGGGGGCAAATCGGACAGATCGGGCCGATGTCCCTCTCTGGTGTGGAAGACATGCATCCCAATGGCCCGAGCTTTTGACAACACCCGGTTGATATGGGCGATCGGGGCACGGGTGAGAGAGATGTCATAACCCATCTTGTCGACATAGCCGCCTTTGCCGCAAAAATCGGTCTGCATATCGATGATGAGAAAAACCGTATTGTCCGGCCGAAGATCGCCGTTATAGGGATAAGGATAGGGATCGGATGCGACGTATTTGTTAGCCATTGGGTTGCCTCTTAAAAGGTGTAAAGTGTGGTCCGCCATTCCGACCTAACGAGTCACGGTCAGCTCACGCGGCACTCCCGCCAGCGTGCGCCGAGGAGAGCAGGTGATGATCATCACCGCCAAAGTCATGATGTAAGGGATCGCGTTGAAAATATAGTAACCGCCCGTGATCCCCACCGATTGCAAGGACGGCCCCAACGCAGCGGTCCCTCCCCACAACAAGGAAACCCACAGGCACGCCATCGGCTGCCATCGAGCAAAGATCACCAAGGCCACCGCCATGAGTCCCTGGCCGCTGGACAGGCCTTCGCTCCAATTGAACGGGTAATAAAGCGAGAGATACGATCCGCCGATGCCGGCGAGAAATCCTCCTTGGGCGGTGCTCATGATCCGAATGCGATCGACCGGCAATCCAAGGGCACGCGCCGCATCCGCGCTTTCGCCGACCACCCGAACTTTCAATCCCCACGCCGTGCTCTTCAACATCCATCCGAGCGCGACGGCCACGGCGATTCCCACCAAAAATAAGGCATTGATCTGCAGCGCCGCCTGGAGTTGAGGGATGTCGCTCCAGGCTCCGAGATCGATCGACGGCAGCCGAGGGGCGGAGGGTTGGATGTAAGGCTTGCCGAGGAAGAAGGCCACACCCGTGCCGAACAACATCATGGCGATTCCGACCGCGATATCGTTGACCCGCTGGAAACTGCAGAGCCAGCTATGCAACGCGCCGAGCACCATGCCTGCCAATCCGGCGCACAAGACTCCCAGCCAAGGAGATCCACTGTGTAACGAGACGGCGTAGCCGGTCATCGCTCCCATGACCAACGTGCCTTCCAGTCCCAAATTGATGCGGCCGCTCTTCTCAGTGAGGCACTCGCCCAGCGACACAAAAAGAAACGGCGTGCCGATACGAATCGCGCCTCCCAAGACCGCGATGAGCACTCCCCACCATCCGGCTTCCATCAAGACGCTCCTTGTTTCTGCAATCTCGCAAATCGGCCGTAAAGAGTTTCGCTGAACAGAATGACGAGAAAAATGATGCCCTGCATCACAAGCACGGTCGCGT
>NZ_JBLYIG010000141.1:0-6249 GCF_049222245.1 Nitrospira sp. BLG_2
ATCCGGGGTAAACAAAAACCAGCTGAGGTGCGCCATGGCGTAACCATCCCAAAGCTGACGATTGCCGCTGAGGGGAAACAACGTGCGGTTACTGTATGAAATGGATCGAGGAATGGTGCTGCAGCTGGCAGGCCAATACCAGCAAAGCAGTGCGGCATTGGAGCGAGCGGAAGAGGAAGTCGAGCGGCTCTATACCAGGAGCATCCGTTCAGAAACCGCTGCATTTCTCAGCAATGACAATGTCTTACCGTACGAAGGCGATGCCTACGAACATGTGATGATCAACGTGATCAATGCCTTGAACTATGCGGTTCAAGGACAACTACAGGAAGCATTGGTGGAGGCGCGACGTATCGACCATCGCTTGAACGTACTCGGTGACAGAGTGAAGGATGTCAATAAGTACCGGAATGACGGGTTTGCCAGGTATGTGAGTGGTATCCTGTACGAGGCCGCCGGTGATCTCAATAACGCGTTTATCGCCTATCGAAACGCATATGAAGCGTATAAATCGATGCAAGGGTGGTCGAGGATGTCCGCTCCTCCATCCCTGCGCTCTGATCTCTTGCGCACAGCGGAGGCTCTCAGCTTAACAACCGAGTTAGCCGAGTATCGACAGGCTTTTCCTGACGTTGAATGGCAGCTCGGTTCATCCCAAGAGCAACTCGCCCAAGTCGTGATGATCAGCTATAATGGTCGGGCTCCACGCAAAGAGGATCTGTTCTTGGACGTACCTGTTAGTATGGATGCCGCACAGTTAGTTTTACTGAACAGAGGAGTCTTCCAGTCGGCCTACCGACGGGATCGTGTCGCAGACAGCGTCCTGTATGGGCTCAACGGAGAAGTGGTCCGCGTAGCGCTTCCACGGTTGGTCCCCCAAAAGACGCGGGTCGCATCCGAGAGTATGACGCTGACCGATTCGCTCGGCCATTCGGTCACCGTTCGATCGGAACCGGCGCACAATGTGACTGCATTGGCGGAGAAGAGCCTTTCGGAACGGCTCCCGTCGATGACCGTGAAAGCCGTTGCCCGAGCTGCGACGAAGTTCGCGATGGCGGAGGGAGTGACAATAGGTGCGCAACATGCCGCCGGTCAAGATGCCGCTCTCTGGGTCGGCCCTCTTGTCGAACTGCTGGCTAAGGGACTGGCGGTGGCGTCGGAAGAGTCCGACAAGCGGAGTTGGCAAACCTTGCCGGACGAAATTCACGTGGCTCGGGCGTGGGTACCGCCGGGCCAGTATCACGTCTCCATTCGGCCGTCGGGACAGGAGGTAACGACGGCGAAGGATGAACAAACGATGGCGCTGACTGAAGGCCAGACGGTGTTCATCATTCGGCGTGTCATGCAATGATGCGCGTCTGCGGGATTTCTTCCGGACAAGGCATCGCGGTTTTCCTATGCCTGTGGCTGATGATGTCCGCATCGGCCGCCTGTACCTGGTTCACTGGTAAGGAAAAACCGGGGTGGGTTGATGGCCGGAGCGCGGAATATCCACCGGCTCAATACCTGACCGGGGTCGGCCAAGCGGACACTCACGGCAAGGCGGAAGATCAGGCCTATGCGGCGGTGGCCCGCATCTTCAAGGCGGAAGTCGCGGCGCAGGCTCAGGACTGGGAATCGTATGTGGTCGTTGAGGATCGCGGTGTCTCCAACGCCGAGCGGCGGCTCACGATCGACAATGTGACGAAAGTATCGACGGACAAAGTGCTTGAAAACGTCAGGATCGCGGATGCGTGGTATGACTCGGACAGACGGGTGCACTACGCCCTGGGCGTGATGAATCGTTCTCAGGCCGAAGCCGCGTTGATGGAGAAGGTATCGGCGTTGGATCGTGCGATTGACGCGGATGTCGCCGAGTCGCGGCAAACGACCGACAACCTTGCCAAGGTTCGCGCCCTGCGCCGGGCCGGCGGGAATCTCGTTTTGCGCGAGGCGTACAACACGGATCTGCGAGTGATCCGTCCCAGCGGGCAAGGGTTCCCATCCGTCTATCAGGTAAACGAATTGTCCGATGAATTGGAACAATTTCTTGCTACGAATCTGGTGCTTGCGGTACAAGTGTCCGGTGACCATGCAGAACCGGTTGGACGTGCGTTGTCGGAAGGGCTTATCCGACAAGGATTTCACGTGATCAAGAAGACGGAACGAGAAGAGGATGGTTCCCCCGAATTGATCGTTCGGGGCACTGTCCGTCTGTTCCCGATCGAAGTGCAGGATCCAAATTTCACATACGTGCGGTGGTGTAGTGATTTTGAAGTCGTGGAACCTGGAACGCGGCGGGTCGTGGGGGCGACCGCGCGCGGTGGAAGGGAAGGGCATCTGACGGAGCGTGAAGCAACGACAAAGGCGCTACGCGCGATGCAAAATGAATTGTCGTCGAATGTCGCGAAGGCGATTGCCGCTCATGTCTTCGGTGAGGTCATGCTGCCTGAAACAGCGACGATGCCGGTGAGTTGCCCACGAGAAGAGTCAGGAGTGAAGCGATAACTGAACGTTCTTTTATGAGGAGGCATCGTGAAAAAGACAGATGAGTTATCCGTCAGCCGAGCTCCGCGCAGCAGGGGGCGGGGGTTGACCAAGTCAGGACAAAAGGTTTCAAGCCGTTTGTCCAAGCGGCGGTTGAACGACCGACTGAAGGAAGACACGGTGTCGTTCAATAGAGGGAATCTCGCAGACACCTTGCGAAAAGAAGGGTATGAAGAGGTGCCGCTCGATGAATTACAAGATAGGCTCTCCAAGCTTCAAGGGCCGCTCGCGGAAATCATTCTGAAGGGGAGGGTGTAAGGGGATGCCATACTACTATTTTGATTCAACCGCGCTCATTAAGCGCTACAGCATGGAGCGGGGCACGAGGATCGTGAATAAGCTGATGGTGAAGCGCGGAAAGGTCGCGATCGTCCCGACATGGACCGTGACGGACGTCTATTCGATTTTGTGCGCGCGCGCCCAAGAGGGGCAGATTACGCGGGATGATTGCTATTCGGTTCTCTATAAGTTCGAAATCGAATCCAAACAGGGACTCTACCAGTTTATTGCGCCAAAGATGGAAACCTATCTTGCCACTAAAGAATTGGTCTTGGAGTATCCATCCCTGCGTTCGCCTCAGGTGATGCATCTGGCATTGGCATTGGAGTTGAAGCCGTTGCGATTGACCGTCGTCAGCGCGGATACCCAGCTGTTAGCGGCATCAAAAACGGCAGGGTTGCATATCATTAATCCGGCAGAAGACTAGCCGGATGCTGCCACGCTATTTTCCAATTGTGGCGAGGTAGACCCAGAAGTTCCGGACCGTTTCACAAGAGTCCGCACGCTGGTCAAAAAGGCTGTTCAGCAAGGCCGCAGTGAGGCGCACGGCGCGATGAAGAAAGAGCGTGCCACGTCTGTGCGAGCCGGCAGTGTCCCAGTGAGGCACGTTTGTGAACAACGCTGAGATGGTGAGGCAGCGACGCGATGCGAGAACGCTGCTGACGGTCTTTTTCAACAGCTTGCTAAAGCGATCATGTGGCTCGGATATTGACTGGTCGGCCAGGCGATGTCTCTTCCGACACCTGTCTTAGCAATTCCAAGACGGCACGATTCCAACCGGCAGGGCCGATGCCAGGCGCGCGGATGAGATTCGGCAGATTGATGTCAGGATCGTACGAGCCGTCGGGTTTTTGCACCAACACCGGACGATCGACCGTCAGTAAGAGAGGGAGATCGTTCAAGCTGTCGCCGATGCCGATGGTTTCTATGTCGTCCGGCAGATTAGCCAGTCGCCCTTGCCGTTTGTAGCAGCGAAGAAGAATGTCCGCCGCCCGACCTTTGTCGTTGTTTCCCGTCAAGTGAAAGAAACGCCCACCCCTGGTCCAACTGAGACCGCGTGTCACGATCTGGCGGCAAACTTCCTCGATCAACCTGGGGGGACCGTTCACTAAAAACGGTTCGTCGAATTCCCGCAGCATTGCTCGCAAGGCATCTTCTCGGGAGAGCCCTGTGGTGGCCATAACTTCGTCGACCGACAAATCGCCGAATCCTTGGAGCGGCGTGCCTACCGCGTCTTCGATTTGGCGGAGTACATCCCGAAGGAGCGCGTAGGGCGTCCCGAGTTCGATGATATGATAATGGGAACGGCGTCGGGACCGCTCGAGCGGGAAGTCGAAGGTATTGAGGGGCACGAACACGGCCGCGCCGTTCTCGACGATGAAGGGATTGTGGTGATCAAGGCGCTCTCGAAGCGGTTCGATTTCCGCGCGGGTCTTTCCTGAGACAAGAATGACCGGAATGTTCTCCGACCGAAGGGCTTCGAGCGCCGGTCTCGCCTCGTCAAAGGAGTACGTGTCATTGTCCAAAAGACAGCCGTCCAGATCTGTGAATAGGATATAGCGTGACATGGGTTTCAGAGATGCCGTAGGTCCTCGTTGATCTGCGACCTTGAATGACCGGCCAGACGTCGCTCCAGGAAATCTTTCGCCAGATCCTTGCCGCCTAATCCCAGCGCCAGTGCAGCGGCTAGGACGAGGCCTCCCCAAGTAATGCCAAATCCGACGACGACGATGTGTTGGGCAATCCCCAACTGTTCCAGCGCCATGGCCACCGTCAAAAGCTGAATGCCCCAACGTGTCCCGGCCGCGATCCAGCGGGCCGGAGGCAACCCTGCATTCACGGCAGCGATAAGAACGGCCTGCGACACGAAATTAGAGACGAGATAGCCGATGACTCCAATGACGGCTGCTGTAACCAAATGGGGAATATAAGATAAGAGCGACTGAGCGGCTTGATTGATAGGAGCAACATCGAGCGCGCCCAGCGACGCCGTGGTGGCGAAGATCACGATCAACCAGTAGGTAATGCGGCCGACGATATAGGACGGATCGGCTTTGATGCCTCCTCTCAACAGGGCCGCAGCGATACCGATTCGATCGCAGAGTCGATCCAGGCCGATCACGCGAAGCAGTCGTTCCATTAAATGTCCCATGCCCCAGGCGACGCCGAGACCGACCAGCAAAAGAACCATCATGGCCAGGACATTGGGAAGAATGGCGAGGACGCGTTCACCGAGAGCAGCGACAGGTCCGAGTAACGTATGTTCCCAGCTTGAAGTCATGGCTGGCTCCTTTCAGGCCTCGCGCGAGCGGCACCGATGACTTCGCGCGCGTCATGAGACTGAGGCCAACGTGCGACAAGATATTCTTTCTGTTTCTCGAACGTCCGGCAAAGCGTTTCGATAAGGTGTTCGGCTTCCGCCGAGGTCAACCCTTGGCTATCCAACACGAATGACGCGGTCTTCCCCAAGTAGAGAGGGGTCAAGGCTTTCAGCAGATGTTCTTGCGGGAGCACGCTCCGATGATGCGCGAGGGCGGCATCGTAAATAATGTGGGCCCACAGCGCATCGGGAATGCGGAAATCCCGTCTGGGGACGTCCCGAAGACGGGACAGCTGATCCAGTGTGTCTTCAGAGAGAATGCGCGCCCAAATAGGGTGTAGGTCCGCAAGCCCGAGATGAAACAAGTCGACCATTCGTTCGACATTGACATTCACCGGCTCGACTCCCACCTCGTACTGAAAGCCGAAGAGAGGCACCTTTCGCGAATCTGCGACAGGGAGCCAGCAGGGAGCATGGGCTTCCATTAAAGCGAACAAGGCACCCACCACTTGTCGCAACATGGAAGAGAGGTCGGCTGCAGGGTCTTTGGGATCATGAATCTTTGCTCCGAGAAAACTCTGACACACCTTGGCGCCGCTGGTAATAGCCTCCGTCGTCATCCAGATGTCGATCCCGAAGCGCGCCACATCCGACTCCCAGACATGCTTCTCAAGATAGTGTTGGGCCAGTTCTCCGGTAAATCCGAAATCTCCGCCGATCGGCTGGCGGACCTCCTGCCCGTAGAGAGCTCGGGTAAGAGGATAGGCGATACTGTTGGTGATGGTCCCGTCATACTTGTGGCGTCGATAGTAGGGGGCCACATAGTCGTAACCTTCTTTGATGATCGGATGGAGAAGCAGTTCCATCCACTCGGGTGTGATGCTGCGGACGTCCGAATCGACGACGGCGCAGGCTTTGACTTTGAGTCGCCGAGCGATCTCGAAAATGGTGCGAAACGCGCTGCCCTTGCCCGGGATACCGTGATAGGGCGTGACAATCCGGTGTAGCGTGCTCTGCCGATCGCTGATAAAGAGGGGTTCCAGATCGACCATGGTATGGGCGACGATAGCCGCGGTGTCGTCGGTGGAGCCGCCGTCGGCATTCACGAGGACGGCACGATGGCC
>NZ_JBLYIG010000142.1:0-5843 GCF_049222245.1 Nitrospira sp. BLG_2
GCGGAAATGCATCGGGCCATGCCAGCGCCCGCATGGCGATGTACTGCGTCGTCCACTCCCCCACGCCGGGCAGCGCCCGCAAACGTTCCAGCGTCGCGTGGAGATCCGTGTGAGGCGTTAAGATCACATCGCCGTCCGCTACGGCGCGCGCGAGCGCGATCACGGTGCGTGCGCGCGCCGCCGGCATGCCCAAGCGCGCGATGAGATCGACCGCGACGCCGGCCACACGCGCCGCAGAAGGGAATATCGTCGTCAGTGCCTCAAACGGCGTCTCGATCGAATCTCCAAGCGCGGCGGCAAAGCGGCCCGCGATGGTCCGTGCCGCGGCTACAGTCACTTGTTGCCCAATAATCGCCCGTACCGCGACTTCGAATCCGTCGAACGCACCTGGGACGCGCATGCCGGGACGACCCTGCGACAGCTCACCCAACACGCCCGCTACTTCGGTTGGATTGCAGGAGAGATCCATGAGCGTCTTGATACGCGCAAGCAATGGAGGAAGAACCCGGGCGAGCGATGACGAGACGACGACATGCAGTGCCGGCTTTTTCGGCGACAATCCGATCTCGACCCATCCCGAATGATCCTTGCCTTCTGTCGTCACGCGCACCGTGCGACGGTAACAGGCACCATCGAGCATCTCGACACCGGCAACGGCCCGCGTACCGAGAAACGTCCGCATCGCCGACCAGTCGTAGGGCGGGCGGAAACTGAGCTCGAAGCTCAAGGCGTCGCTGACCGGCATCACCTTATCATGTGCACACTGTCGCAACTGCCCTGGCTGTAGACGATATCGCTGCCTGAAGAGCGCATTGAAACGCCGCAAACTCCCAAACCCGCTCGCGAACGCTACTTCGGTGATCGGCAGACCGGTATCGGTGAGCAGGCGTTTGGCAAGCAGCAGACGCTGCGTCTGAGCAAACTCGACGGGTGAGACGCCGAACTCGGCGCCGAACACCCGGCGCAAATGCCGACCGGTGATACCGAGACTCGATGCGACGCCTCCCAATCCGTCAGCATTGAGTCCGCGATCCTCGATCAGGCTCGCCGCAGCCTGTGCCACGCGAGTGGTCGCATCCACGCTCGCATTGCCCGGCGCCAGTTCGGGACGGCAACGCAGACAAGGCCGGTAGCCGGCTACTTCCGCCGCGGCGGCGCTCGGATAAAAGCGGCAGTTCTCCAATCTGGGCGGCTTCACTGTACAGACCGGGCGGCAATAGATACATGTGGATGAGACGGCGACGAAGAATCGTCCGTCGAAGCGCGGATCGCGCGCCCGTAACGCTCGGTAGCACGTGACAGAATCAAGCATCATGGGTGTCATTATAGCGACGGCGAACGGAGATCTGCTCGCCATTTCCGGACATCACCACCTGCCATCCAACTGAGAAAACATACGAGCAGCCCGTTATAGCTGCCGCGGCCGATTCGTTCGTTTCAATCCTCATCGCCGCACCGGGAAGACAATCGCACACAATGTATGCCTTAAGGAACCTCATGCCCTACTGGCTCATCACCCGAACGCCGTGACCTTGCCACTGTGTAGATCGTAGACGGCGCCGACGACCTTCAGCGTTCCTTTCTTCACCGAACCGGCCACGATCGGCTCCAGACGCGTGAGCCGCTCCACCCCCTGCTCGACGTTGGCCTTAATGGCGTTATCGAGTATGTTGCCCGGTTTACCCTTTACGGCCGCCACAGCCGGCCTGATCAGATCGACAAGATTGCCGATGGAACCTGGCGGAGCATCCTTATCAGCAATATGCTTGATGGCGGCTTTGACTGCGCCGCATTGGCTATGGCCCAACACCACGATCAGCCGCACATCGAGTTCAGCAACCGCATACTCGATGCTTCCCTTCACGATAGCGCCCGAACCGTTGATTACGTTTCCGGCCACGCGGACCACGAAGAGATCTCCCACACCCTGATCGAAGATCAATTCAGGCGCAACCCGTGAGTCCGCACAGCAGACGACAGCGGTGAGGGGGGCCTGGCCCTCTGCAAGCGGCATGAAGTCCTCCGGCTTCCGGCGCGGGTGAGCGAGATCCCCCCTCATAAACCGCTTGTTGCCCTCAAGCAATTGAGTCAACACCACATCCAGGTCTCGTCCTCCCATGGGTAGGTCGCCGGCACGCCCGATCGTCGAAAGCGTCGAAAGGGTAATACCGGCCGCGCCGGCCGCCAATCCGGAAAGCCGCAAGAACTCACGTCGGGACATCGGTTTCGGAACTTGCATGGCATGCCTCCTTCGGAATCAGTAGTCAGGTTCATCACTCTTTTAGTTCGGCAACACCAGGCATTCCGCATGCTGAAGAAGAACCGATTTCTTTTCAAATGGTGCAGCGTATAAACGTTCGCAAATAGAGATTTCGTTCTCCCTTCCAGAAAGACTCGTACAGGCAAGAACATGTACCTCATTGCAATAAATCGGGTGTGCTGAGGCGCGATATTCTGCGATCCAGCGGTGGTTAATGCAACTCCTTTTCCTGTCGCTACAAGGATCAGACAACATACCTGAAGAACGCGCGCAGTCGTGGTCCGTCGTCATCCACTCCGCACCTGTCTCAATGTCGAGAGCGGCCAAGTACGCTCAGCGCCAGTTCGGAAATTCCGAAAGCCGCGGCCATCTAAGAATATGGTTCAGCCGTGCAATAGGCATATTGATATCAAGAACTACCTCTACCACTGAGGCCGCTCCATGCGGTAGACGACGCGCGATGACAATCGGCAAGTCAGCTTGTCGACTTCAGCCATTTCAACAGCTATGGTATGTGGCTGGAGGTGTCTCATGAAATATCTTCTGCTGGTCCACCACAATGAGGGCGCGTTTAACCGGATCCCGGAAATCACGCGCAAGGACATGCTCGCCGAATCAATCCAGCTCTGCCACCGACTCGACGGGAACGGGCAATATGTCCATGCCTCCCCACTGCAGCCTGAGGCGACAGGAATCGTCGTTCGGGTGCGCAATGGCAAGGCAACGGTCACCGATGGGCCGTTTGCCGAGACAAAAGAACAGCTCGCCGGCTATTTTCTCATCGAAGCACAGGATCGTGATGAGGCCGTTCATATCGCCACGCTGGTACCCGGTGCTCGTATTGGAACGGTTGAAGTCAGGCCGCTAAGAGAGGTCACCGGCCTGCCGGGTGAAGAGGAGTCCAACTTCGAATAGGGAAAAGCAGCGACTCTGTCGAACCGTCGCATGGTCCTCGGCCAACAGCATCAGCAGGATAGAGCCTCCGGAGCCGGTGAATGCCCCTAATGCCCCTATTGAGCCGCAACAATCTGATGCGTCATACTACGCCGCGACCATGGATCCGACTTCTGCATCGCCGTGCGGCACACTAACGGAGCGCCATCAGGCACTATTGGAGGTGGCGGAAGCGATCTCGACGCACCGCGACCTACACGAACTCTTTCGCGATCTCGTTCAGCGGCTCCCGCGCGTGGTGGACGTGAATTTCGTTTCCCTCTCATTGCACAATCCGCTGCGCAACCATATCCGCCTCCAGACCATTCAAGCGAACGTGCCTGCCGAGCTCTTGGGCGGCCATGAGGAACCTGTCGATGAGACTCCCGCCGGCTTCGTCTTCCTCACACAGCGACCGGTTCTCGTGCCGGATCTTGCCGACGAGCATCGTTGGCCGAAGGTCCTTCATCGCATGCAGGAGGACGGCGTCAATTCATTTTGCGTCATTCCCCTGACCACCGCCGTACGACGACTGGGCGCCATGGGGTTTTCGAGCCTGCAGAAGGCGGCCTACAGTGAAACGGACTTGGAGCTCCTTCAGCAAGTGGGGCAATTGGTCGCCGTGGCGGTGGACAATGTGCTTCATCACCGAGATCTCACACTCGACCGTGAGCGATTGCGGCTCTTGCTTGAGGTGTCGGAGGCGATTGCCACCCATCGTGATCTCAAGGTTTTGTTCAAGGAATTGGGCAAACGGCTGCCTTCCGTGGTGCCGTTCGAATTCATCGGCCTCATCTTGCATGATCCTCTGCGGGAAGTGATGAGAATTCACGTGATCGCGACTGAACAAACCGAACGTATTCCAGATGGGTTTGAGCTGACAATGGAAGAATCCATCTCGGCGTGGGTGCTCAAGAACCAACAATCAGTCATCATGCCGCGCGTCAATGAGGAAACCCGTTTCCCCAGGATCATCGGGATGTTTCGGGACATGAACGTGCAGTCCTGCTGCTTCCTGCCGCTCACCACGGCTGTACGCCGATTGGGCGCGATCGGATTCGGCAGTGTGAACCCTTGCGCATTTGGGGACTCAGAGGTTGAATTCTTAAATCAAGTCGCCAAGCAGGTCGCGGTTGCCGTGGACGATGTGTTGAACCATCAAGAAGCACAGACGGCGCAGCAGCAACTGGCCCACGAACGCGACCGGTTGCGGCTGCTCCTGGAAGTGACGGAATCGATCGCGTCACACCGCGACCTTGAAGAACTGTTTCACGATCTCGCGCGGCGGCTCCCTCAGGTCGTGCCATTCGATTTTATCAATGCTGTTTTGCACGAGCCCGCGCGCGATGTCATGCGCCTCTGGCTCTTGGTGATTTCGACACCGAGCACAATCAACCCTGGAATTGAAACCCCCGTCAATGAATCTCCCGGCGGATTGGTGTGGAAAACCCAACAGCCGTTGACGGTGGACGACATCGCCCAAGAGCACCGTTTCCCGAAGTTGATGACGATGTTCCGCGAGAACGGCGTCCAATCCTTCTGTGTGGTGCCGCTCACGACCGCGCAGCGCCGCCTGGGCGCTATGGGATTTGGAAGCCTCCAGCGCAGGACGTATCGAGAAGTAGACATCAAATTTATGCAGCAGGTGGCAAGTCAGGTCGCTGTGGCCGTGGAAAATGTGCTGAACTACGAAACCGCGAAATTGGCACAAGAGGGGCTCGCCCGGGAACGAGATCGGCTCAGCTTGATGTTGGAAATCAACAACGCCGTCGTGTCGCATCTCGAATTACGAGAACTTCTGAGAGCGATTTCCGCTTGCCTCGCGCGTGTGATCCCGCACGATCTTGCATGGTTGTGCCTCTATGATCCTGCGAATCAAGAACTGCGAACTCATGCTTTGGACTTTCCCAGCAATCAGGACTTCACCGGAGCAGGAGATTCGATTCCGCTTGAAGGAACCCCGGAAGGATTGGCATTCACGTCTCGAAAGACAGTCCATATAAAAAAATTGAACCTGACCGAATTTCCCACAGAGATTATGAAACGGGCCGCGGCGGAGGGTCTACAATCGGGCTGTGCCATTCCTCTCGTCTCTCACGAGCATGTGCTTGGCACACTCAGTGTCGTCAGTGTCAACGAGGATGCGTTTACAGAGCAAGATGCGGAATTGTTGGGACAGATCGGCGCGCAAGTGGCGCTGGCGGTGGCGAATTCCACTGCCTATCAAGAAATTGCGAATCTGAAGGACAAGCTGAAGAAAGAAAAACTGTACCTCGAAGAAGAAATTCAGACGGACTACAACTTTGACGAAATCGTCGGCGAGAGCCGTTCCCTCCAGCAGGTCCTCAAGCAGGTCAAAACGGTCGCCCCCACGGACTCTACGGTCTTGATTCTGGGTGAAACCGGCAGCGGGAAAGAGCTCGTCGCTCGAGCGCTCCACAATCTGAGCAGCCGGCGCGAACGCACGTTCGTGAAACTGAATTGCGCCGCGATCCCGACCGGTCTGCTCGAAAGCGAATTATTCGGACACGAAAAGGGAGCCTTTACCGGTGCGATTGCGACCAAGATCGGCCGGTTTGAATTGGCCGACCGAGGAACGCTTTTCCTCGACGAAGTCGGAGAAATTCCCCTAGAGCTCCAGGTCAAGCTT
>NZ_JBLYIG010000143.1:0-1871 GCF_049222245.1 Nitrospira sp. BLG_2
AGAATGGCTTGGACATCTTTCGGTGTGAACCCGCGCGACGCATGTTCGACGAGGGGACCATCCTCTTGATGGAAGATGGCCGCCAACGCAGCATCAGTGCCGATCTCGTTCAACGCGGCGTTCAACGTCCGTTGAAGGTGCGTCTCGGGCGTCGGTTTTGTTTGAGGTGTCGCTGTGGCCATACGTTCGGATACAAGCGACGGCATTGTAGCGGGATCATCGCGGAATAGCTACTCTCTCCGGCCAGTAGTCGCCCGAGTCGTGTCACGGCTGTCCGATCACGTGACTTCTCAGGGTGAAAGCATGAGCGTTGCGACCGTCGTGAGCAATATGATCAATAATGCCTTGATTATCAAAGTCGATTGTCAATGGTCCAACCATTTATTGATGTCGCCCTTTGGAATTCAATCCGGCGGCATTTTTTCGGAATCGACTTCGACCAGTCGCAGTCGGCCATTGGCCATGTGCTCAGTCTTATAGAGCCGATCTCCCATCTGGATGGTCCCTATCAAAAGATTGCCGGTAACCACAAAGGTAAAATCGCCTTCGAAGGGAGAATTGAGGGTGCCGCGGATGACGGCGGTGTCGTTGATACGAGATACTGTGGAGGAGACATCTAGTTCGGGCTCGGCCTTATCGAAGAGCTCCACGGTGATCTTGGGTAGAGGGCGAGCTCCGGCATCCTTCAGCACGTAAAGGAGCGAAAGATCGAGCGCGATCTCTCGCTCGCGGAGAACCCACGGTTTTCTTGGTGTCGGTGGCTGACCAGTAGGGGGAAGAGCCGTGACGGTTTGCCATAGACTCTTTGCTGCCGGAGGTTCATCACTCCACGCGAGCTGAACGAAGAGGCCGCTCAGCACCGCAACGGGGAGAATATGCTTGAATCGGTGAACCACGATCGCCCTCCTGCACCAGGACTTGGAGCCATCTCATTATATCGAACGCGATATCTCAGCGCGATCATGAAAGAAGGACCGGAGACTATCGGAGGGGACGTTCCACGGTCAGTGCTGCATCACTCACGTTCATTGCCGACGTATCATCTGAATCGCCATCCAACTCGTCGTCCGCACCATCGAGATGATCTGCGCGTGAGTTCCATGGGTACCTTTCACTCCGTCGGGTGAATTTCATGACGGAATGAGAGAAGAAGGCCGATTTGCCGAGCGCGAGTTCAATCCGGGTTGATGAGTTTGGGAGGACGGCGAGGTTCGTCCGGGAGATCCGGGAGAGGGGGGCGGTCGACGGCCCAGCTGTTAAGAATGGTCGTGACCAGGCTAATGATCAGCGCGCCGCCGACGGCGGGCCAGAATCCGGAGACGGTGAACCCTTTCACCAGGAACGCCGTGAATTGCAACAGTAGCGCGTTCAAAACCACGAGGAAGAGTCCGAGCGTAAAGACGATCAACGGCAAGGTGAGCAGAAAGAGAATAGGCCGAAGGATCACGTTTAGGAAGGTGAGAACCAGGACCGCCGCAATACCGGTAAACAGGCTGTCAGCCTCCAGGCCAGGGACGATCGCGATTGCCAGGAATACCGCAATCCCAGTGATGAGGACACGCGTGAGTGCACGGCGCACCCCTCCGTGGAACGGTGATTCGTGCACGGCCCTCTCAAAACGAATCAACGGCATCGGCTATTGAGATGGTGACGCAGTCTTTACGGGTGAATAATGAACCACTGTCGCGGACACCTTCTTGGTCTTGTCGTCTTTCATCGCATCAATAATGACACGGTCGCCCACGATCGGCGGCTCGTTCGATTTTGGGTTGCTTTTGTTCTTGAACGTCACTTGTTTATTGAGCAGGACTGATACAATCGACCCCTTGGATGTCTTGACTTCGATGTGTTTCGTGTCGATGACCATCACG
>NZ_JBLYIG010000144.1:0-2981 GCF_049222245.1 Nitrospira sp. BLG_2
CGCCTCGGCAAAACGACCGGCCATGCTCGTTGGGGCCGAGGTGGGTCGGTTCGGGCTCCAGGACGACTTGGCCCGTCTGGTGGAGCGACTGAACATCCCCATTGCCTCGACATTGCTCGGGAAATCAATCATTCGGGAAGATCATCCGCTCTATGTCGGCGTGTATGGCGGGCTGATCGGGCGGGAAGAAGTACAGCAATTCATCAACGATTCCGACTGTCTGTTGATCCTGGGGTCCATTCTGTCTGATGTGGAAGACCTGGATGCCTCCTCGCCCTTACTTTCAGAGGGCCGCACCATCCATGCCACCGCCGACCGGGTCGCCATCAAACACCATCGGTATGAGTCGATCAAGTTTCAGGATTTTGTCCAAGGTCTCGTGCGATCGCCGCTTCCGTCCTTTTCTCATTCCCAGCGCTCGCTTCCCATCATAACTATGGCGGCGCCATCGGCGCCGGACTTGGATGCGCCGGTGACGCTGGAAGGACTGTTCCGCCATCTCGATACGGTGCTGACGGAAAAGACGGTCGTGATCGCGGACGTCGGTGAATCGCTCTTTGCGGCGGCCGACCTGCACGTGCGCCATCGATTCGAATTTCTGTCGCCGGCTTATTATACGTCGATGGGATTCGCCGTTCCTGCAGCCTTAGGCGCTTCGTTCGCCGATCCCAGCCTGCGACCTATCGTCCTGGTGGGAGACGGCGCCTTTCAGATGACCGGGACTGAGTTGTCGAGCTGCGTCCGCTATGGCCAGGATCCGATCGTCATCCTATTGAATAACCGCGGCTATTCGACTGAACGAGAAATCTTGGAAGGTCCCTTTAACGATGTGCATGAATGGCACTATGACAAAGTATGCGACCTGATTGGAGGCGGACGGGGCTCGCGGGTCAGCACCCAAAGAGAGTTCGAACAGAGCCTTGCCGCTGCCTTCGCCGACGAACATCAGCTGCATCTTCTCAATGTTCTCTTGAGCCCCAACGATCGATCGCCCGGCATGGTGCGCTTGGCAAGGCGGCTGGGGAAGAAGCTTTCCACGGATAAGCCATAGGAAAAACCATCCACCGCTGCTTCCTTTTTCTACATCTCCACAGACTATTTCCATAAACTTCCCCGTCGTCTATGTTCTTGTCCACGGTCGAGAATGGTATACTCCCTGCACTTTTCCCCTATTGGTGTTTAGCGCTGCCGGAGTATAATCCGTCTCCTCCGGTCTGTCCGACTTTACGCGAGACCGGCTTTCAGCAATAATCATGGATCCGTAAAGGGGTACCTGTGTCCGACTTTTACCAAAATGGTGTCGTGACCGTTCTCCACCGTCTCGGTCAGTCTAATATCGAGCAGCTTGAGAATGAGCTCGAACGGTACGCGAAGACGACTCCGATCGCCTTGGTGCTCCCATCGCTCTATGCGGAGTTGGAGCGTCCCGCGCTCAAGCGCATCGTCGAGATCCTCAGCGAAGTTCGATATATCAACGAGATCGTCATTTCCTTGGACCACGCTTCCGCTTTGGAATTCAGACTGGCCAAGCAATTTTTTTCCGACCTCCCTCAACGAGTCCGCGTGATCTGGAACGACGGCACGCGGATCCAAGCGCTTTTGAACACCCTTGTCTCGCACGAAGTCGATATCGGGCTCCAGGGCAAAGGACGCGGGTGTTGGACGGCCTACGGCTATGTGTTGGCCCGAGGCCAGAGCCAAGTGATCGCCCTGCATGACTGCGATATCGTGAGTTACGATCGCCAGTACCTCGCCCGCCTCTGTTACCCCATCGCCAATCCGAATCTCGCCTACGAATTTTGTAAGGGGTATTACAGCCGTGTGACGGATCGCATGCATGGACGCGTGACGCGCCTCTTCATCACTCCGCTGATCCGCAGCCTCCAACTTCTGGTTGGACCGCATTCCCTACTCTCGTTTCTGGACAGTTTTCGGTACCCGCTTGCCGGTGAATTCGCGATGGTGCGGGATCTGGCCTGGATCAACCGTATTCCCGGTGACTGGGGGCTGGAAGTCGGCATGCTGGCCGAGGTGTACCGCAATTGCGCGCTCCGGCGGATCTGCCAGGCGGATATCGCCGATGCGTATGAGCACAAGCATCAAACGCTGTCGACGCACAATCCCGACGCAGGCCTGCTGAAGATGTGCGTCGACATCACGAAATCGCTGTTCCGCAACCTGGCGAGCGAAGGGCTGGTCCTCTCGGAAAGCACACTCAAGACATTGCGGGCCACCTATCTCCAAGCCGCGCAAGAAGCCATCAGTCGGTACGAAAACGACGCGGCGATCAATAGCTTGTTTTTTGACCGCCATGAAGAGCGGCGTGCCGTTGAAGTGTTTCTACGCGGCATGACCTTGGCGACGGACAGTTTTCTCGAAGACCCGTTGGGCGTCCCCATGATCTCGAACTGGAGCCGCGTCGCTCACGCGGTACCCGATATTTTTCATCGACTCATGGACGCCGTGGAACAAGACCATGCCTGGAACCCCGCGGCCGAAACACGGCAACCCGTCTCATGAACACCGGCCTGATCCCACTCACTCCTGAAACCGAAGAGCTGCTGGAGGCAGTGCGCAGCGCCGACATTCTGGTCGGTATTCCCAGCTTTAATAATTCAGGGACCGTCGGGCATGTCGTGCGAGCCGTAGGAGCCGGACTGGCCAAATATTTTCACGGCCATCGTGCCGTCCTGGTGAATGCCGACGGCGGATCCACCGACGACACCCCCGCCATCGTCGCCCATACCATGGTCGATCTGGAACCTCTCTTCATCAGTGATCGACAGAGCACGCTCCACCGGAGCGTCACGCCCTACCACGGTATCCCCGGCAAAGGCAGCGCGTTTCGCACGATTTTCGAGATCGCTCGGCGGCTCAAAGTCACGGCTTGTGCCGTCGTCGATTCGGACGTCCGCAGCATCACACCCGAGAAGGATCTGTTCATTGCCTGAGGGGGGAGCCGAAGCTCGTCAGCCTGATCG
>NZ_JBLYIG010000145.1:0-1721 GCF_049222245.1 Nitrospira sp. BLG_2
TCGCATCTCCGGCCACCCTCGACCAGACCGCTGTCGCCGGCGCGCGCTGTGTCAGAATGCCGACTCCGCTGGCGACCTCCCGCAATCCCATGGCACGGACCAATCCGTCGTATTCCGGTGGGGCGCCGATCATCCGCGCGAGCCGGCGAGGCGCCATCAACTCCGCTAATCCCAGTCCGATCCCGAATAGGCCGAGCCCATACGCCCACATTTCCTCTTGGGTCAGACGGCCGTTCGCCGGTTCGTTTCCGTATTCAGGACGGCGCCGCGTATGTTCAGATACGACGCGTCTTGCCGGAGCTATCCTCCCTCCGCCGGCTTCCTCATTTTTTCGATTTGTCTTCCGTTTCAATTTTGCGCGCTCCGCCGGTTGTGCAGCCATGCCGTGACCTCCATCCGTCTATAGGTTCGATCCACGCTCAGCATCGCTTGTGCTTCATTCCGCCGCTTCCAGCAGACTCCGACATCATGCGACGCTTAGTCCGGAACGAATCCATGCGGACTTGCTCTTGCTCGAAAACATAAATACGTTGTCTTCGATCGTGTGGCCACTCGATGATCAGCCGCTCGCTTGACCAGCCTTCACCATATCGAACATTTGCTGTTCCTGACCCGCTTTAAATTCCGTCGGGGGCTGGCCGTTCGGCAAGGCGTAGACCAGTTTAACCTTCTCTTGCTCAGCCTTGATTAAGCCTTTCGCGATCGCACCGACATCCGGCGACTTGGTGCTGATCATGGTGATGTGCCAAGGCGTTTGTTTTGTGTCGAGCGTGTAGGTCGCCGCGAACATTTCTTTCCGCTCTTTGTCATAGGCTATGATCGTGGTGTCGCTGATATAAATGCTCGCATTGTCCAACTCGTTCTGATCGATCGGAACGCCGTTGCGCTCCCCGCCGACGATTCGATATTCGCCGGTCAAATCGGCTTTCGGTTGGTCCGAGGACCGACCGGTGCAGGCCGGCGCCATGAGCAGGAGCATGGCAAGGACGAGATATGAAACGAAATATGATTGGGTGTGTGGGTAAGTCATGACACTCCTTTCTTTCTAACGAGCCAAGGTTTGGTGAAGCAGCAGCCCCGTTGCTCTACTGACAACCCGGATATGATTCCCTCAAGAAGCATGGTGTTCCAGGACGCGAGAAACAGGGTTGTCTCTTCAGGAGATGGACAGAAAGTCCTCTACGAGTAGGCGAGCAAGTAACGGGCCATCGAGGCTGGGGGGAAGGGGTCAATCCTTCATGAATGATTCAGCTACGTTTCATCCTGTCGGCCAAGTTTGCTGCCGTGTATTTGAACAAAATGTCTTGCAGCGGACAGTATGGGGGGCGATGAAAGAAACGGCGGTGCCACGATCCGAAGGATGATCATTCGTTATTCTGTCTCTTCGCCGTCTTCAATGCATATTTCGCATTGGTCCAATTCCGGCGTGCCGTGCTCACTACAAAAATATCGCTGACAGCGGGCGCACGTCATGAATGTCATTCTGACTCGGCCTTCGGCTTCGCATCGATAACACTGTCCGGCGCTGCGGGCTTTAGGCATCGCTATGTCTCCTCGTTCCGTCTCATTGAGTTCCCGGACATCATGTCAGTGATCGCGGCGATGACCGTACCCCAGACGAGATGCGCGGTGATCATGAGGCCATTTCGTTCAGCCGGATGGCGGGTGGCCGAGGACAGTAATCCTGTCATGGGAAGCCAGCCGAGATAGCTTAACACCCA